>JAGNPC010000155.1 GCA_017989795.1 Paludibacter sp.
GAACAAACCTTGGCAAACTAGTAGTGGGTAGTAAAGTAAACCTGGAGCGAAGCATGATCATGAATGGCCGATTAGATGGCCACATAGTGCAAGGACACGTAGACCAAACAGCTATTTGCACCGAAGTAAAAGAAGCCGATGGCAGTTGGTATTACAGTTTTGAATATGCTTTTGATAGCGAAATGGCTAAGCGTGGTTACTTAACGGTTGATAAGGGTTCGGTTACCGTTAATGGCGTGAGTCTTACCGTTTGCAACCCCACAAACAACAGCTTTCAGGTAGCCATTATACCTTACACACATGCCTTCACCAACTTTCACCAAATAGAGCAGGGAACGTATGTAAACCTCGAATTTGATATTATTGGTAAATACGTGAGCCGAATGATGTCGTTTTAAGCTATTTAACTTTTTTTCCAAAGGTCGGGCAAACTAAACCCGACCTTTGTTGTTTAAAGGTTGATGAAATAGCGATAGAACACAACATGAAGAAGCACAGAAAACAAATAAACGAATCATTTTTCAATCCTTTACTCCACTTTATACCACTATTGCTTTTTTTAGTAATTGATGATATTTTTGGCTATGGAATAGCTTTATCAATAATAAACGTTGTAGTTATTGCTATACTTATTTATAGTCATTTTCTCTACCGAAATTTATACACTTATCTCGGTTTGTCCTATTTAATAAGTACAGGCATTATTGCCACCATAATATTTTTTCCACACCAATACCTCTCACAAACATTTCACACTATACTCAGCGAAACAATCGTATTTTTTTCGCTTGTAACAATACTAATACTTCGAAATAGAATAACAAGATTTGTATCCACACACACACCCAAGCATTTGGCAATGACCAATAATTTATACGAACATTTTCGGATAGTGTGGATGTTAACAGTATTATTTTTCATATATATAACTAGTACGATACTTGTTAGTCAATATTTAAAAAACAATCACGACACACTGCTATTTATACGTGAATCTCACTTAGTAGTTTTAATATTCATTATTACGCATGAGATAATACGTGTATCGTTGATACGAATTAAGCTTTTTAAGGAAGTTTGGTTGCCTATCGTGAACGAAGATGGCCAAGTGATAGGTTCGGTTCAAGAAATGGAGAGTATTAAATCCGACAATAATTTTTTGCATCCAGTAATACGTGTTTTTTTAATAAACGATGGAAAAGTTTTTTTACAACAACACAGCAAAACAGACACTTCGCAACCTCATATATGGGACGTCGCCCTTTCAAATCATGTTCGGATGAACGAAACAGTAGAACAATGCATTGAGCGAAGTTCGCTCGAGAACTACAATATCTCAGATATTAAACCTCTATTATTATCTAAACATATTCGCTGTACAAAAGAAGAAAACCAGTTTGTATACTTATTTTTAATTTGCAAAATGGATATTCAAACTATAAATACAACAAAAATTGAGAATGTAAAATGGTGGACTATCACCCAAATACAAAACAATATTGGCAGTGGCATATTTAGTTCTAGTTTCGAAAGCGAATTTGAAATTTTAAAACGTAGCGGATTTATTGACAACGGAAACTATAATTGTAGCTGTGCACTTAAAGATGCCGTATATCAAGGCATCATTAAACAGTAAAAAAGTACCGTTTTTTGGAATAATACATGTATTTTTATTCCCATAAAAAACTTTCTAATTTTCAATGCAAAAACACATGAAAATTGTAAGAAAAAAAAACGTACTTTTGCAAAAAATTTTCTAACTGAAAACAACAAAACACATGTCCTCAAAATCAAACTACAAAATTTTTTCAGGAACAAACAGTCGTTATTTGGCCGAAAAAATCGCAAAAAGCATGGGATGCGAAGTTGGAAAAATGAAAATAGAGCATTTCTCCGATGGTGAATTTTCGGTATCTTTCGAAGAGTCTATCCGCGGACAGTTCATCTATCTAGTTCAATCCACATTTCCAAACTCCGACAATTTAATGGAGTTATTATTAATGATTGATGCTGCAAAACGTGCTTCAGCATACAAAATCATTGCAGTAATACCCTATTATGGCTGGGCTCGTCAGGATAGAAAAGACAAACCGCGTGTTTCTATCGGAGCCAAACTAATAGCTGATATGCTAAGCGTTGCAGGTGTAGATAGAATAATCACAATGGATTTGCACGCAGATCAGATACAAGGATTCTTCGATTTGCCAGTTGATCACCTTTATGGGTCAACAGTATTTGTACCTTATATCAAATCACTTCAACTTAAAGATCTTGTAATTGCATCGCCAGATGTAGGTGGAACTAAACGCGCTGGATCGTACGCCAAACATTTAGATGTACCGATGGTGTTAGGTTACAAAACGCGTGAAAAAGCTAACGTAGTAGCCGAGATGAAAATAATTGGCGATGTAGTAGGCAAAGATGTGGTAATAGTGGACGATATGGCTGACACGGCAGGTACACTTTGTAAAGCTGCCGACTTGATAATGGCTAAAGGAGCTGCAAGTGTTAGAGCGGTAGTAACTCACGGCGTAATGTCGGGCAAGGCAGTTGATAATGTACAAAATTCGGCACTGACAGAAATTGCATTCACTGATTCAATTCCATTCGATTGCTCACGATGCGAAAAAGTACGCATACTTACTATTGCTGACTTGTTTGCAGACACCATTCAACGTGTACAAGATTATCGTTCGATAAGTGCGCAGTATTTAATGTAAGAAATATATCAACATTATAGATTACAAAAAACCCCTTGATCAACTTTGACCAAGGGGTTTTTACTAGTATATACTATCCTTACACAATATAAGTTGTAGAAGCAGTATCGCCTCCACGACCAGTCCAATTGGTGTGAAAGAACTCACCACGAGGTTTGTCGATACGCTCGTAAGTATGTGCACCAAAATAATCGCGTTGAGCTTGTAATAAGTTTGCTGGCAAACGCTCGCAACGGAAACCATCAAAATAGCACAAAGCCGAAGTAAGAGCTGGTACAGGAATACCATTGGTCAAAGCTGCTGCACAGACACGGCGCCAACCTGCTTGTGCTTTTTCTACAATTTCTTTAAAGTGTGGATCAAGCAATAAGTTTTCAAGTTCAGGATTCACATCGAACGCTTTTTTGATATCACCTAAAAACGTAGAACGAATAATACAACCACCACGCCACATAAGAGCAATACCACCTAAATTTAGTTTCCAGTTGTATTCTTTAGCAGCTTCCATCATAAGATTATAACCTTGCGCATACGAAATAATTTTTGCGCCAAATAATGCATCTTTCAAATCGTCAATCATTTGTTTTTTATCGCCTGTAAAGTTTACTTGTGGTCCACTAATAACTTTAGAGGCTTTCACACGAATGTCTTTTTGAGCCGACAAACAACGAGAGAATACCGATTCGCCAATAAGCGTTAGTGGCACACCCAGATCGAGAGCCGATACACCAGTCCATTTACCTGTACCTTTTTGACCAGCAGTATCAAGAATTTTATCTACCAATGGTTCGCCATCAGCATCTTTTACGGCTAAAATATCGCGTGTAATCTCTATCAGATACGAATCGAGGTCACCTGTGTTCCATACTTTAAATACTTCATGCATTTCGTCGGCACTCATACCCAGCATATCTTTCATTACCTGATAGGCTTCGTTGATAATCTGCATATCGCCATATTCAATACCGTTGTGTACCATTTTCACAAAGTGACCAGCACCACCTTCGCCTACCCAGTCGCAACAAGGTACGCCACCATCCACCTTCGCAGCTACAGCCTGAAAAATATCTTTTACAGCCGGCCAAGCAGCAGGTGATCCACCAGGCATCATCGAAGGTCCTAACAAAGCACCTTCCTCTCCACCTGAAACACCAGTTCCGACAAAAAGCAAGCCTTTACTTTCAACATATTTGGCGCGACGAATAGTGTCTGGGAAATGTGTATTACCACCATCAATAATAATATCGCCTGCTTCGAGATGTGGAATAAGCAGTTCGATAAAATCGTCGACAGCCTGACCTGCTTTTACGAGCATCATTACCTTGCGAGGTTTTTCCAACGATTCACAAAGTTCAGCTATAGAATGTGCCCCAATGAAGTTTTTTCCAGCCCCACGACCTGCAATAAATTTATCAACTTTTTCGACTGAACGATTAAAAACGCCCACAGTAAAGCCTTTGCTTTCCATGTTCAATACTAGATTTTCGCCCATTACGGCCAATCCAATTAATCCAATGTCTGCTTTTTGTTTCATATTTTTGTTTTGAACCACATAGACACATAGAACACAATAGTTTCTAATATCCCTATGTTTTTAGTTATATATTTGACTCTTTTTTTTTGAACCACATTAATTAATTTGTAGAAGACATACTTTTAATATTATCTCTTTACTATGTCACCTTCGTGTCTATGTGGTTCAATTTTAAACCCTAATTGATTCAACTTTTCAATAGTCCTTTCATCAATATTTTTTACATGAATAGTAAATGCTGGAAACTCTCTACGTGTTGGATAGTCACCACGCAATTGCTCAAATTTCTCTACATTTTTTCTAAAATCCCTATCATCGTTCCGAATATCATAAGTATGTAAAATGGCTTTTGAAAAAATTTGTTGTTCCGTCAAGCCATGCCCATCAATACTAACAATTGGTTGCGACGGTAATTCAACCCCCGAAGGCTGCCAATTGTTCAGACCCAAACCGAAAAACTCACTAATAGCTTGCACACTCATTAAGGTACCAGTAGCTTTTCCATCTTTTGAATAACCCGCAATGTGAGGAGTAGCAATTTCCGTCAAAGATAACAACTCCAAATCTAAATCTGGCTCGTTTTCCCAACAATCGCATACAAAGTGGGATATATTTCCATCCTTCAAGGCCTGTTTTATCGCATTTGTTTCTGTCACTTCACCGCGACAGGAGTTGATAAGTATGGGTTTTTGTTTTAGTTTTGAAAAGAACGCTGCATCTGTTAAATGATAAGTTGCATCATCGCCTTTCATATTGAGTGGAACGTGTAAAGTAATAATATCTGCTTGCTCCAACACAACATCGAGACTTACAAAACCAGCTGAACCTTCGGCTCGTTGACGAGGAGGGTCATTAAGTAAAACCTTCATTCCAAAGATTTCAGCCACCCGAGCAACTTTTTTTCCTACATTACCAACACCTACTACGCCAATACATTTTTCTGATAGATTCCAATTCAGTTTTTCAGCCAGTACCACAATGGTCGACGCAATGTATTGTTCTACCGATTTGGAGTTACAGCCTGGAGCATTAGTCCAGCGAATTCCATTTGCGTCGCAATAATCCGTATCAATATGATCGAAACCGATGGTTGCAGTAGCTATAAACTTAACACTTGAGTCCGCAAGTAATTTCTCGTTGCAAATTGTGCGCGTACGCGTCACAATAGCGTCGGCGTCTTTAGCTATCTCAGCCGTGGTTTTAGAACCAGGCAAATAAATCACTTCAGCTACATCCTCAAATGCACCCTGAATGTAGGGAATTTTATCGTCAATAATAATTTTCAT
>JAGNPC010000156.1 GCA_017989795.1 Paludibacter sp.
AAAACAAGTATGCCTGCAAGGTTGCCGATCGGATTATTGCTATCAGTGAGCAAACGAAGCGTGACATAATAAAGTATTTTGATGCAGATGAAAATAAAATCAGTGTTGTATATCAAGGCTGCAATAATATTTTCAGAGCACCGGTTTCGGACGAAGCAAAAGATGAAATTCGAAAGAAGTACAATTTGCCAGAGCGTTTTACGTTGAATGTGGGAGCAATAGAAAAGCGAAAAAACGTGGGTCTTATAATTGAAGCGATGCAACGTAAACAGATTGATACGCATCTGGTAGTTGTAGGTAAACCGGAGACTTCGTATTTTGAAGAAGTTAGTGCACTCGTTTCAAAGTACGGTTTAGAACATCAGGTTCATTTTATTCACAATGCCGAGACGGTTGACTTACCGGTTATTTATAGTTTGGCGGAAATATTTATTTATCCATCTATTTTCGAAGGATTTGGAATCCCAATTTTGGAAGCGCTTTGTGTGGGAACACCTGTTATCTCGTCTACAGGAAGTTGTTTTGAAGAAACCGGAGGTTCCAATTCGCGCTATATTCATCCTCAGGATGCCGATGAGCTTGGGGGGGCTATTCTGGAAATTCTCAATGATAGTTTGTTGAGAAATAAAATGAAACTGAAGGGCTTGGAATTTTCGGAGCGATTTACAGACCAATGTGTGGCAACTAATTTAATGAAAGTTTATCAATCTCTTTAGAGATTGCGAGTTAATAACTAGTTTGTTCGAAACGGCAAAATCATTAAATTCGGCAATCAGTCTAATCCGTAGGGCAAGCTAGTGTTAGAAATAATGCATCGGAGCAACAGTTGATTGAGCACTTTCCAAATCCGTTCAGACTAATACAAATAATCAATTAAATTCAAATTTACCGATATGGCTATTCCAAAAACAATCTATCAAACCTTTAGAACGTCAAAACTTCCCCTCATCACCCAATGGCATATATGGCGGATGAAAAACAAAAATCCTGAATATGATTATCAGTTTTATGATGATCGGAGGATTGATAATTTTATAAGAGATGAATTTGGACAAGATGTATTTGATTTGTACAAGAGAATATCTATAGGGGCAGCCAAGGCTGATTTTTTCAGATATGCAATTCTTTATAAAAAAGGAGGAGTTTATCTGGATATTGATAGTCTGATTTTAAACAAACTTGATGATTTTATTTTGCCAACCGATAGTGCTGTTATTTCTCCCGAAAATAATCCGTATTATTATATACAGTGGGCACTTGTTTTTGAAGCTGGGCATCCATTCTTAGAAAAAACATTGGAAATAGTCATAAATAATTTAAAGGAAAATAAATATCCACATGATGTACACAAGATGACAGGGCCATCCGCTTATTCATTGGCAATAAGTGAGTGTCTAAAAGCATCCCCTCAAATTCAATACAGAGAATTAGGTTTCGATTATGAAAATAATTTTAAATTTCACTATAGTACTAGTAAATTCTTTCTGTATGGTTTATCCCGAAAAAATCATTGGCGAAAACAACAAATGAGCAGACCTATATTGAAAGACTGATGTAAGGTTTATACTTCAAGGGAGTTTGTAATTCATAGCCAACAGAAAAAATATTTTGTTGGGCGGGTCGATATAGTAATTGCTATGGCTAACACAAAAGAGATATTATTGAGCAAAATGGAACTGATGAAAATAAGATTCTTGTTATGGCGCTCATAGTCTTTTGATTAAGTAATGCTAGCTAACTGCCTATTTACATCAAATTTATCAAATAAAAAAGGGCAACAACGATTGTTGAAATATTCGTGGAGTCAAGCAGTAAAAGAAACAATTGAAGTTTACAAATCTTTTCTATAATGCATAATTCAATCATATCCATCATTACCGTTACTTACAACGCATCAGAATTGCTTGAGAAGACCATTTTGAGTGTCTTGGAGCAAAGTTATAACAATGTAGAATATATTATTATTGACGGAGGCTCCAAAGATGCAACTGTTGAATGTATTCGAAAGTATAAGGATCAGTTGGCCTATTGGGAGAGTAAGCCCGACAGAGGGATTTACCACGCCATGAATAAAGGTGTAGCTAAAGCTACTGGTGCATGGATTTGTTTTTTGAATGCAGGCGATGTTTTTGACAACAAATTTGTTGTAGAAAAGATGGTGGCAGCTATTCCAACGGATAAATCTGCTAAGATTCTTTATGGCGATGTAATTACATTAGGAAAAGATGGTGAGCGCAATGAGAAAATTGCATCAGCACCTTGCAACAAGCATCGTATGTATTTTTGTCATCAAAGTGCTTTTGTGTCAACTAACTTGTTGAGAACTTATCCTTTTGATGAAAACTACAAAATGTCAGCCGATTTTAAATTTTTCAAAGAATCATATTACAGAGGTGATGGCTTTGTACACATGCCTTTCCCTGTAGCAATTTATGATATGTCTGGAATTTCTAATACAAATAGAACAGCTGGTATAAGAGAGAATATGGATGTCATCAAAGAAGTCGATAGGGGCATCGTCAAGTGTAAATTTCTATTAAAGCTGTTCTTTACCTTGACGGTATTACAAATAAGAAATAGAAAAAAAACGGCAAACGAAGATTAAGGTTGCAGGCTGGAATCTAAAGTAACAATAAATAACTTGTAGGAAAATGAAATTATCTGTTGTAATTATAACGAAGAATGAAGAACGAAATATTGAACGATGTCTTAAATCGATTGTTGATGTAGCCGATGAGATTATAGTTGTAGATTCATTTTCAACAGATAATACAGTAGCGTTATGCGAAAAATATGATGTAAAGGTAATTCAGCGCAAGTTTGAGGGGTATGGCAATCAGAAACAATACGCAACAGAACAAGCTAATTTTGACTATGTATTATCTTTAGATGCAGATGAAGAATTATCATGTGAGTTAAAGAAATCTATATTAGCAGCAAAAGCGAATTCGGAATACGATTGCTACTCATTTAACAGAAGAAATTTCTGTTGTAATAAGGCAATTCGTTTCTGTGGCTGGTATCCAGACAAACAAATAAGGCTGTTTAATAAACATTTGTTGAATTGGAATGACAGGACTGTTCACGAATTGATTGAAGTGTCGAATAAACAATTAATCTCTCATCTAAGTGGTGACTTGAATCATTACACTTGTAGATCATTTACCGAACAACGGGAAAAAGGGGAAAAGTATGCCAAAATTAGTGCAGAGATTATAGCAAGGAAACGGAAATCAATCTCTTGGGTTACTCCAGGTGTAAAATATTGTTTTGTTTTTTTTAAAACCTATGTTGTTAAGCTTGGAATGCTCGATGGTTATTATGGATTGGAGATAAGTAGAATTTCTGCAAAATCATCATTTTCAAAATATGCTTTAGCGAGAAAAATAATTAAACATAATCGGAAGTAAGTTTAAAGATTAGTGTTTAATGATAGAAATGGAATACACTAATCAATAGACAAATTAAGTGACATGTTTTTTGAATATCTTGCAAATGTGCATGATATTCTTACTAAATTTTCAGAAATGTACAAACTACTTTCAAAAATAAATGCCGAGAAAATAAATTATTATGCCCTATTTTTGCTGGCCTTTAGTCTCAATTTTCCACAAGAAATCGTTATTTATACTGTTGCGCTTTGGGTTCTGACGTGTTTACCGATTCTCAGATTCAAAACCCCAATTAGAGTTCAAAATGTATCTAACATCCCTCTTTTTCTCCTTGTTTTTTTGTTTTTAGGGAGAATTCTGATTGCCATCTATCATTCCGATTTATCAGTGTTTGTGACAAAGCAATTGATAGATACTCAATTACCTCTGTTATTGTTGCCATTTATTTTGATTTTTCAGGCAAATAAGCTTATTGAACCGAGCAAGGTTTTGTTTATGTATATTACAGGTTGCTTTGTAAGTTCTATAGTAGGTGTAGTTTGTTTTTACTTATTTCGTTTTGGAGTACTAGATCCGTATACCCATTTGATATTTGTTCCACTGAGAGATGTAAATTCCTCAATGGCCGATGATATAATCTTGTTTCAAGGCTATATAAGCCCGTTTTATAAGCATAGAGCTGCAATGGGGGCTAATCTCGTAATGGCAATTGCATGTTTGATTTATTTAGTAAAGAGTGTGGGAGGGGTAAAAGGCTGGCGTTTGGTGGTGGTATGCTTCGTAGCTATCTTTTTTGCTTGTGTTATTTATGCTACAGGCTCACGGTCGGGATTGTTATCTTTATTCTCTATTCTCATAATTTCTCTAATCTACTTACTGTTTAATAAGAGAAAGAAAAGACTTGTCATTGGTTTTGTACTAATTGGAGCTTTATTGTCGGGATGCATGTCTTTAAAAACAACTCGTTCGTTGCTGGCAAGTGAAGTTTCATCTTTGGATTACGACAGAATAAAAACAGCAGATCCACGATTTCAGATTTGGGAGTCGGCTATTGAGATTATAAAAGAAAATCCAGTTGTTGGAGTTGGGTATTCTGAGGCTAAGTCCCGGTTGATAGAAAGAAATAAGTCCAGAGGATTGAAGGAGTTTGCAAAAGCGAGATTTAATAGTCATAATCAATTTCTGCAATTTTCGCTGGAGAGTGGCATTTGGGCAGCTGTTCTTTACGCTATATTTTTACTTCCTATTTATTTTGGACGTGAGAACAGATACCTTTCATTCTCATTTTCAACATTATTCTTTTCATATAGTATGTTTGAAGACTCACTTCTATTAATCAATGGTGTTTCAACATTGGTTTTCTTTATTACAATGTTGTATCTGTTGAGTAATAAGAGAAAGAAATTGACTGAGTAATTATCATTTTCTCCCAAAATCAGCAGGGATTTCGCCCCATACGGAGGTTTCCCATTTGATAATCTCGGTGCTGTATTTATTTGTTTGCAACCAGGTCTCGGCACGCGCTATGAGGTCGAAGAGTACGGCATTTGATGGGTCTTTATCCAGCTTAGTTCGTGCTTTCTTTGCTTTTACCCACGCCATGGCTGTTTTGCTATCTGTGTACAGCGGTAGTGGACTGTTTTTCTGTTTCAAAAAAGCCAGTCCGTGAACTAACGCCAGAAACTCTCCGATATTATTCGTGCCGTTTTTAAAGGGCCCTTGGCGGAAGATTTCTTCT
This sequence comes from Paludibacter sp., assembly GCA_017989795.1. Taxonomy (GTDB): domain Bacteria; phylum Bacteroidota; class Bacteroidia; order Bacteroidales; family Paludibacteraceae; genus Paludibacter. The sequence continues at coordinate 5,131 of JAGNPC010000156.1, forward strand.
TTGGTTCTGGTGTATACTCCGCGATACTCCATTAGCCCTGGATTGCCGCTACAAGCAGCATCTACCGACAAACTTTCCATGTTTGGTAAGCCTACTTTCTCAATATCGGCCGTGGAGGGTTGTTTTGCCTTTGCGTTTTTGCCAATATAGTCCCAACAAGGCGAAGTCATGGCTTCACGCGCCTCGGCTTCTGTATCAAAGCCTTTGTATAAAGCACCTCCGTAGCCATGAATTTGACGTTTACATTCTTCCCAAGTGCGATAAATACCCGGCTCTTTACCTTCCCAAACTACAAAGATTTTATTTTTCTTGCCCATAAAAGCAGTTTATTGAATTGGAATTAAGAACTTATTTTTTTCGAAGGTGACTGTGTTTCCATCGGTTGTGTGTCCACAGCCAA
>JAGNPC010000157.1 GCA_017989795.1 Paludibacter sp.
GGCATGTACCGCAATGTTAAATTCTGATTTGTTATGAGTAAAAACATATTATCAAATCAAATTGCCATTAGTTGCCAACAAATTAGCAAAGCCTATGGGCAAGTGCAAGCCTTAAACGATATTAGTTTCGAAGTGGAAAGAGGCGAAATATTTGGTATTATTGGGCCAGATGGTGCAGGAAAAACCACATTATTTCGTACACTTACTACATTAATTCTAGCTGATGCAGGAACAGCAACCGTTGATGGGTTTGACATTGTGAGCGATTATACAGAAATTAGAAAGAGAGTAGGCTACATGCCTGGCCGATTTTCACTGTATCAGGATTTAACGATAGAGGAAAACTTGGATTTTTTTGCAACTGTTTTTGAAACCACCGTTGCCGAAAATTACGACCTAATCAAGGATATTTATCAGCAAATAGAACCATTTAAAAAACGAAGAGCAGGTAAACTATCGGGAGGAATGAAACAGAAACTAGCACTCTGTTGTGCATTAATTCACAAACCAGCAGTACTGTTTCTGGACGAACCAACGACAGGAGTTGATCCTGTATCGCGGAAAGAATTTTGGGGAATGCTCAAAAAACTTAAAAGCGATGGAATTACGATTTTGGTATCAACGCCCTATATGGACGAAGCAAGTCTGTGCGACCGTATAGCATTAATCCAACAGGGAGAGTTCTTAACTATTGATAGTCCGAAAGGCATTGTTAATCAATACCCTAACAAACTATTATCCGTTGAGGCCGATAATATGCATCAATTGCTTCAAGAACTTAGAGCAGATGAATTGACCAAAAATTGTTTTGCTTTTGGTGATAAACACCATGTTTCGATATCAAAAGAATCAATTGAAAAACATCACTCAATGAATGAAATTATCAATATTATTCAAGCTAATTTATTGAATAAGAATTATTCTAATTGCAAAATTGCTGAAATTAAACCCGAAATTGAGGACTGTTTTATGCAGCTATCGCAACAATAAAAATGAGTATGAAACAAGAAACGATTGTAATAAAAGCCGACAATTTAACCAAGCGTTTTGGGACATTTACAGCTGTAGACAACATCACTTTTGAAGTAAAAAAAGGTGAGATATTTGGATTTTTAGGTGCTAATGGTGCTGGTAAAACAACTGCCATGCGCATGTTGAGTGGACTTAGCATACCTACAAGTGGCAAAGGTTTAGTGGCGGGATTTGATATTAGCAAAGAATCGGAAAAAGTTAAGAAAAGCATAGGTTATATGAGCCAAAAATTTTCGCTTTACGACGACCTCAAAGTATGGGAAAACATTGAGCTTTTTGGCGGAATATACGGTATGAACATGACCGATATTAAAACCAAAACCGATGAGTTAATGCGTAAATTAAATTTTGAAAATGAACGTAATAAACTCGTTGGCGATTTACCATTGGGTTTTAAACAGAAACTCGCATTCTCGGTATCAATATTCCACAATCCACAAGTGGTTTTTTTGGATGAACCTACAGGCGGAGTAGATCCAATTACACGCCGACAGTTTTGGGAATTGATTTACGATGCAGCATCAAAAGGCATAACCATTTTTGTTACAACACATTACATGGATGAGGCCGAATACTGCGATCGCGTTTCGATAATGGTTGATGGTCGGATTGAAGCGCTGGATTCCCCACGAAATTTAAAAGCGAAATTCAACACCACAACCATGGATGATGTATTTTATCAACTAGCCCGTAAAGCCACACGAGTTGCAGATTAATTTGTTTCGCTCTTCATTCTTTATTCTTTGTTCTTTGTTCTTTGTTTTAAAAAAATATATGAAACAGTTATTATCATTTATAAAAAAAGAGTTTTATCATATATTCAGAGATAAAACTACTGTATTAATTTTACTCGGCATTCCAATTGTTCAAATGATATTGTTTGGATTTGCACTTACAACCGAAGTGCGAAACACAAACATAGCAGTTTTAGCACCTAAGAGTGACGAAACAATCGAAAAAATAATTTCCAAACTGGATAACAGCGCTTATTTTGATGTTGCCAAACGACTGTCTACAAATTCTGAAATTGATGCAATTTTCAGAAATGATGAAGCAAAAATGGTAGTTGTATTCGAAAGTGATTTTGATAAAAACCTAAAACATCAGGGCAAAGCTCATATTCAATTATTGGCCGACGCTACAGATCCAAACAGCGCAACCACTTTTACATTTTATGCATCAAATATCATTAATGATTATCAGCTGCAATTAAAAGGAAATACCGCTAATCCGTATCGCATAAATTCGGAAGTAAAAATGCTTTATAATCCTCAAATGATTAGTGCATTTAACTTTGTGCCTGGAGTTTTAGGTATGATTTTGATACTTATATGCGCCATGATGACCTCAATAGCCATTGTACGCGAAAAAGAAATGGGCACTATGGAAATACTTTTAGTATCGCCCATGAAACCAATTTACAGTATTTTATCCAAACTTGCACCCTATTTCGTACTGTCGTGTGTCAACTTTATATCCATCATTTTGCTATCAGTTTTTGTGCTTGAAGTACCAATAGCAGGTAGTTTTGGTGCCTTAGTTTTCATTTCGTTGTTATATATAATTGTATCATTATCAATAGGAATGCTTATTTCTACGGTTGTTAGCTCACAATTGGGCGCTATGCTTATTTCGGGCATGGGACTGATGATGCCGGTGATGTTACTTTCAGGAATGATTTTCCCTGTTAACAACATGCCAATACCCTTACAAGTAGTGTCGCACATCATTCCAGCACGCTGGTACATTGAAGCCGTAAAGTTGATTATGATTCAAGGGCTTGGATTTATGGATATTTGGAAAGAAACAGCGATACTCACTTTTATGGCAGTTGTACTTATTACCATCAGTTTAAAGAAATACAAAATCCGATTGGAGTAATGATTTAGTAGGCAGTTCCGATAAATCGGGATCTTTGTTTCATTACGATTTGAATTTACAATTAACCATTTACAATTAAAAAAAAATATGTTGAAATTTTTATTACGAAAAGAATTTAAACAGCTCAAACGAAATTCATTTATACCACGCATGTTGGTAGGTTTTCCGCTGATGATACTGATGGTATTACCGTGGGCTGCCACTTATGAAATTAAAAACATAAATATCAGCATTGTGGATCTTGACCACAGCAGTTTTTCACGTCAACTAACTGAGAAAATCACATCGTCGGGATATTTTAGACTTACAAACAGCTCAGCAAGTTACGATGAGGCCATTAAAAGCATCGAAAAAAAAGAATCGGACATTGTATTGGAGATTCCAGCGCAGTTTGAGCGAAAGCTTATTAGAGGCGAGGGTGTAACATTGCTTATTGCTCCAAATGCTGTAAATGGAATGAATGCGGGTGTTGGATTATCGTACCTTTCGAGCATAATTAGTGACTATAACTCTGACATTATAAGTAAAATAGCTCAGCCTTCGGCGACATCATCAAACTCAACGGTAAAAATTGAATCAAGCTATAAATTCAATCCCTATTTAAATTACCGTGTTTATATGGTACCGGCATTAATAGTCTTAATTATCACACTCTTATGTGGATTTTTACCAGGCATAGCCATTGTAATGGAAAAGGAAATAGGCACGATGGAACAAATAAATGTAAGTCCAGTGCCCAAAAGTACGTTTATTATTGCAAAGCTAATTCCATTTTGGTTAATAGGCTTTTTGATACTTACCGAAGGTATGCTTATTGCACGAATAGTGTATGGTTTAGCACCTGCAGGTCACTTGTACACCATCTACTTTTTTGCAGCCATATACATTTTAACCGTTTCGGGATTGGGCCTAATCATTTCGAACTATGCACAAACCATGCAGCAGGCCATGTTTTTAGTATTTTTCTTTATGCTGATATTTATCATGTTGAGTGGTTTGTACACACCGGTAGATAGCATGCCAGAGTGGGCAAAATGGGTAGCAGCATTTAATCCGCTAAAACATTTTATGGTCGTAATGCGCTCTGTATATTTGAAAGGAAGCGATATTACAAATCTAATGAAGGAGTTTTACGCCCTCATTAGTTTTGCAATTGTATTTAATGTGTTTGCAGTAATAAGCTACCGAAAAAGCAATTAATCTTCTAAACCATGACGCTTGCTGCGGCCAAAACTGCGGTATGCGTCGTGTTCAATTTCCACATCGGGCTCTATCAGTTGTTTCGAATGATCGGGTACAAATTGGATGTATTTAATGGTAATTCCACGGCCAAGCCATTGTTGCTCGTAATAGGTTTGAATGCCTAAAATAGGATCTAGGAGGTTTGAAGCATATAAATCGTTAGTAAGCACATTTACTTTAAAATTATTTACTTTCACCATTTCGCAAGTGTAAGTAAACATAAAATTACTATCCGATTTGAGGTGAATAACACCATTAGGATTTAAAAACTGCATGTACGAACTAATGAAATTAGTGGCCGTAAGTCGTTTAGTTACTTTTTTCATTTGGGGATCAGGAAACGTTATCCAAATTTCAGATACTTCATTAGCGGCAAAAAAATGAAAAATCATTTCGATGTTTGTTCGTAAAAAAGCTACATTTGTCATCCCCTTTTGCAAAGAATCCTTAGCACCTTTCCACATGCGAGCACCTTTAATATCCACCCCAACAAAGTTTTTGTCGGGATATAATTCGCCTAATCCAACAGTATATTCGCCTTTACCGCAACCCAATTCAAGCACAATAGGATTATTGTTTTTAAAAAAAAGCTCATTCCACTTTCCTTTCATCTCAAAACCAGCACCTTCGCGCAAGCTGTGCGACGATACCTGAAAAACGTGCGGAAACTCTTCCATATCCGCAAATTTCGACAATTTATTCTTTCCCATTCAAAAAATTATTCTGCTATTTCAACTTTCAAACCAATATCGTTAATGCCTTGCAACAATGAATCGCGCATACCATGCTGAATTTTATACTTGTATGTACCTGCTGCCGGAAACCGAATAGATTGCTGGTATAAAACGGGCATATTATACACCGACCCAACACCATCACCCAGCCATTTACCAAATTCATCGGCTAGGTAAAAATTAATGGTATCGTTCACTTGCACACTATCCGACGCCATTCTATTCACAAAAAGCCATAAGTTTTGATAGGGGTATTCACCTCTATTTCGGGTATTTACATAAATATTGTACGCTTTGGATGCATCGTCAATTTTCACATCAAAAACACATACACTATCTTTATTCCAACCATCAATTTGTACAGATTGATAGTTAAAATAAACTTCGTTTTGGGTACAAGCAACCAAACTCAACAGTACAGCTATAACTATTATTCTATTCTTTTTTAGCATTGTTCTGATCATTACGTTTAATCAGTTTAGGGGCAGTTTTATTTTCATTGCGATTTGTACTTACAGCTTGTTTACCCTCAGGAGCCACTGTTTTTGCATCACCAATAACTGGCTTTGCAATATTCTTCACTAAACCTGGTTTCGAATTAGAACGGTTATTACGATTATTCTTTCCTCCAACTTGT
>JAGNPC010000158.1 GCA_017989795.1 Paludibacter sp.
CGCCATAACTTGTATAACGTTCAAAATTCGAAAAAATCGGTTTTAGTGTTCCACCAATGGTAATACGGGATGTTACAGGGCGTGCATATACAATATAAAGTGCCATATCTTTTGCACTAAATTCGCCTAGCTCAAGGTCAGCATCAGTACGTTCGCTAAACTTACCATAATTAATATATTGAATACCTACGGCAAAATAGTTTTTGTTTTTGAGATTAAAACCATACATGGCGGTACCAAATTTAATATCTGCCAAATAATTCGCCATACTTAAACTAATTTGTTTGTCGCTTTCGGCCGTTAGCAAGGCCGGATTTTTGAATGCGAAACTAAGGTCATTATCTTTTAGCGAAACATTAGAGCCTCCGAGTGCAGCAACTCGGGATGAAACAGGTAAATCTAAAAACGAATACACATAAGACCCAGCTTGTGAGAAGCTCAGCAACGAACACAGGCAAAATGATACGATTGTAATGCTTTTTTGAAACATAAAAGCAGAAGTTGTTTTATTTTAAAATCAAAGATACAGTATTTTTGCTAGTTTGCCAATTTATAACTGCAACTTTAGCTTTATAATAAACGAAAAAACATAGAAAAATTGCTTTGCGATGATAGAAATATTCACTTTCGAAATTTATAACGCAATAAAAATCAAATAATATTCAAAAAAAACAGTAAGTACAATTTATTTTCAAAAATTAATATTACATTTGCGAATCAGAAAAAAATAAATAACGTAAGAAGATTATGGAAATTAAGAAATCACCAAAAGCCTCGTTAGAAGACAAAAAGCTCCTCTTTACGTTGATGGGTCTTGTTATGGTATTGTCTATGTTGTATATAGGCTTCGAATGGACTGAATCCGAAGTTAAAATATATGATGTAGTCGATACGGGTATGCAAGCAGAGGAAGAACTTGAAATCGTTCAAACACAGCAGGAAGTAGCTCCTCCACCACCTCCCCCAGCTCCTGATGTAGTAGAGGTTATTAACGTTGTAGAAGACGACGTGATTGTTGAAAGTGTAGAAATTACAACCGAAGACAACAAAAATGCTGAAGTTGTAATTGCAGCGCCAGTGGCTGTAGCACAGGTTCAAGAAGAAGAAGATAATGTGGTTTTTCAAGTTGTAGAAACGATGCCGGGCTTTCCAGGCGGAGACCAAGCCCTTTTTAAGTTTTTGGGCGAAAATGTAAAATACCCCGTTATTGCACAGGAAAATGGAATACAAGGACGCGTAATTTGCCAATTCGTTGTTAATAGAGATGGTTCTATCGTTGATGTAGAGGTTGTTCGTCCAGTTGATCCATCGCTTGATAAAGAAGCTATTCGCGTTATTAAATCGATGCCTAAATGGAGCCCTGGTAAACAACGCGGTAAACCAGTACGTGTAAAATACACATTACCTGTAAATTTCAAACTTCAATAATCAATTGAAATGTAACGATTACACCATCCCCTACGGTAAATCGGTGAATCGAAAGATAGTATATCAAAACCGTTTGGATAAGTTCCAAGCGGTTTTTTGTTCAAATAAAACTCTGTATGCAAACTGAAATCTATCAAGAAAAAGCTGTTTTAGTCGGCTTAATTACCCAACAACAAGGCGAAGAGCGTGCCCGAGAATATCTCGATGAGCTCGCTTTCCTTGCTGATACAGCTGGTGCCACACCAGCCAAACTTTTTTTTCAACGTGTGGATTATCCTAATCCCAAAACATTTGTTGGGCCTGGCAAATTGCAGGAAATTAAAGAATATATCGATGCGAATGATATAGGTCTCGTGATTTTCGACGACGAACTGTCGCCCAAGCAATTGCGTAATATCGAAGGTGAGCTCAAAGTGCTCATTCTTGATCGGACTAATTTGATTTTGGATATTTTTGCCAAGCGTGCTCAAACGGCCAATGCTAAAACGCAAGTGGAGTTAGCGCAATTGCAGTATATGCTGCCCCGCCTTACGCGTTTGTGGACTCACCTCGAACGTCAACAAGGTGGTATTGGTATGCGTGGCCCCGGCGAAACACAGATTGAAACCGACCGACGCATAATCCTTACTAAAATATCATTGCTCAAGCAAAATATTAAAGATATTGATAGGCAAATGGCTACCCAACGTAAAAATAGGGGTAAAATGGTGCGTGTGGCTCTGGTTGGATATACCAATGTGGGCAAGTCAACCATGATGAATATGCTCAGTAAGTCGGATGTGTTTGCCGAAAATAAGCTTTTTGCAACTTTGGATACCACGGTGCGCAAGGTAATTATTGATAACTTGCCATTTTTACTTTCGGATACGGTAGGTTTTATACGTAAATTGCCTACTAAACTGATTGAATCGTTTAAATCCACCTTGGATGAGGTGCGCGAAGCCGACTTATTGATTCACGTGGTGGATGTTTCGCATCCAAACTTTGAAGAACAACTTGAGATTGTAAATCAAACATTGAAAGAAATAGACCCGCGCGAAAAACCATCTATTTTAGTATTTAATAAAATAGATGCATTTACGTATGTGCCTAAAGACGAGGATGATTTATCGCCCATAAAACGCGAAAATTTAAGTTTAGATGATTTGAAAAAAACATGGATGGCAAAAATGCACGATAATTGTATCTTTATTTCGGCACGTGATAAGCAAAATGTAGATCAACTGAAAGATATGATGTATCAATCGATAAAAGCTATTCACGTAGAGCGTTATCCATACAACGACTTTTTGTTTCAAAAATACGAAGAAGAATAAAATAATATGAGTATTTATCGTCAACTTGCTGATAGAGAAATAGCAACCCTAACGGTGTATGGCTGCTCGGCTACGGACTGGAAAACTGTACAGGTAGTCGAAGATTTTTCGCCGAACTTTATTAGCAATGTTCATTTTTCGGGCAATATTAAACTTGGAACTTACACCAAAGTTTTTGAACTTGCTGGTGGAGTCACCAAGCATTCAGGTATTTATAACTGTAGTTTGCATAATTGCGAAATTGGCAACGATGTTTTTATTGATAAAATAAACAATTACATAGCGAACTATAAAATAGCCAACGGTACATATATTGAAAATGTAAACTTGATGCTTGTCGATGGTCTGTCGAGCTTTGGTAATGGGGTTATGGTAACCGTGCTTAACGAAGGTGGCGGTCGCGAAATTCCTATTTGCGATGAACTTTCGGCTCCTTTAGCATATATGCTTACATTATATCGTCATCGCCCCCTTCTAATTCAGAATTTGCAGGCAATGATTGATACATACGTAGCATCCGTAAGCTCTACTATGGGCACTGTGGGCGAAAACGTACGCATTGTAAATTGTGGTAGCCTTAAAAATGTGCGTATTGGCAATTGTGCGGTTATTGAAGGTGCGTCATTGCTCGAAAATGGGTCCATTAACAGCAATGCAGAGGCTCCTGTTGTAATTGGTAGCGGTGTTCAGTGCAACGATTTTATTGTTTGCTCGGGTGCCTCAATAACCGAATCGACACTTATTTCGCGCTGTTTTGTTGGGCAAGGAACAGTGTTAGGAAAACATTTCTCGGCTATTGATTCCTTGTTTTTTGCAAACTGTCAGGGTTTACATGGCGAGGCTACCTCTGTTTTTGCAGGGCCGTATACGGTTTCGCATCATAAAGCTACCTTGCTGCTTACGTCGATGTATTCGTTCTTTAATGCTGGTAGCGGTTCGAATAGCAGTAATCACATGTATAAACTTGGGCCTGTGCATCAAGGTATATGCGAACGGGGAGTTAAGGCTACGAGCGATTCGTATGTGTTGTGGCCAGCTCGAATTGGGGCGTTTACATTAGTTATGGGGCGTCACTACACGAATTCTGATACGTCGGATTTACCTTTTTCGTATTTAATAGAAAATGCATCCGAAAGCATGTTGGTTCCGGGCGTAAATTTGCGAACGGTTGGTACCATTCGTGATGCTCAAAAATGGCCTAAGCGCGATATGCGAAAGGATAGTCGTAAAATTGACCCTATAAATTTCAATCTTCTCAGCCCCTATACAGTTGGCAAAATTAGTAAAGGTGTTGATGTGTTAACGCAATTGCAGCGTGAAGCAAATGAATCAACAGAAATTATTTCTTATCAAAACTGTAGTATCAAAAAGTCATCCATTCAAAATGGGCTCGATTTATACAATATTGCCATAAACAAGTATTTAGGAAACGCACTTATCTCGCGCATTCAAAAATTAGGCGTTACTTCCTTTGCTGATTTACGTGAAGGTTTAGTGGCTCATTCGGAATATGGTGGCGGTGAATGGATAGATCTTTCGGGACTTATTGCACCCAAAAAAGTGATAGACGATTTACTTCAAAGCACCGAGAATAACGATCTGAATTTACGTGAATTTCAAGCTAAGATCCAACTCATTCAGGAACAATATAGGGATTACGAATGGACTTGGGCGAAGGAAAAGCTGGAAGAAAAATGGAATAAATCTATTTCGGAGGTCTCTATAGATGAGTTAATTGAAACGGTTGAGGTTTGGAAATCGTCGGTTGTAAAGTTAGATGAACTTATTTTTAATGATGCTAAAAAAGAGTTTAACCTCAAGGCAAAAACGGGTTTCGGAGTAGACGGTGATGAGGAGCAAAAACAACTTGATTTTGAGTCGGTTCGAGGTAGTTTTGATACCAACTCTTTTGTGATTGAAGTATTAAATCATATAAAAATAAAAACAGAATTGGGTAACGAAATAATTGATCAATTAATGCGTTTGAAATAAACAAGTTTGTTGCTATAAATTGAGATGTAATGAGATATCAAAGATTATTGCCTGTTGTTATAATTGTATTAGTGCTAGTTAGTTCTGTTTCGTCCAAAAAACGTATACCTGCTTCATTATCAACTATAAACAATCTATCGCTCGAAGAGAGAACACGTTTCAATACCTTTTTCTACGAGGCTATTCGTTTAAAGGAGGATCGCAAGTTTGATCAAGCCTTAGAGAATTTTCGGATATGCGAAAGCATCGACTCGGTTGATGGTGGATTACAATCGGAACTGGGGCAGCTTTACGCGGGCTTGAATTTACCTAACGAAGCATTAAAAGCTACACGTAGAGCTTATTTGAGCGATACCAAAAACTGGTGGTATGCTGTAAATCTAATAGGTTTATATGCAGCACTCCAACAACCCGAAAAGGCACTTGCTATTACGCAAAATTTGGAAAAGCACTTCCCCTCCAAAGAGGAAGTATTTCAGATGCAAAGCTCGCTATACAAACAACTTAAGCAAAACGAAAAAGCAATTCAAGCCCTTGACAAACTCGAAAGCATTGCGGGCGTTGATGCTACCATTTCGATGGATAAGTTTAATTTGTATTTAGAACTCAAACAAAATAAAAAAGCCATTGCCGAAATAGATAAACTATCGGCTAAATTTCCATCCGATATGCGCTTTAAAGTGCTGAGGGGCGATATTTATATGTATCAGAAATTGCCCGAAATGGCCTTTCAAATTTATAAACAGGTTGAAAAAGCAGAACCCGACAATC
>JAGNPC010000159.1 GCA_017989795.1 Paludibacter sp.
CTGCTGGGATGGTGAACGCTTTAGTGTACGCGACAAGGTTAAATCAAACTTCAATTTGCAACTACACAGCACCTACCAAGTGATGGAGGCTGCTCAAAATGGCACACTCCCCGCTAAAGTAATGATAACTACGCACCCACAACGCTGGACGAACAACCCAATTGAGTGGGGCACGGAGTTTGTAATGCAAAATTTAAAAAATAGCATTAAAAACTGGTTGATACGACTAAAAAAAAGTTTTTGAACAAAATTGTGTATGTTCTTGATAAAAAATCGGTATTGTCCGATAAAAAATTATGTTGGTACAAGAATCTTATATATCACACTTCGTTCGATATGACATTCAGCGAGTTACTCTTTAGGGAGGTAGGTTGGAAGGCGGCTTTGCCGCCTTCCAACCTACCTCCCACCCAAATTAAACATAAGACATTGTCATTCTGAACGTAGTGAAGAAAATAACAACTTTGACCGAACGACAATGTAAAAGAATAACAAACATGCAAATTTCATAATAAGCAAATTTCATTCTGAAAAATACTTAAAAAACTCACATTATATACTAAAAACATCAATTTTGTTACTTTAAAAGATAACTTTGCATCATGTCGAGACAAATCATTTTTTATGAAAATTACTTTTTAGACTTTTATGCACCACTAAAGCCAAGTCTTAAAGATAAAATTCAATATGTTTTAGAATTAATAAAACAAATTGAACGAGTTCCCGAAAAATTTTAATCACCGATAAATGGGTTTGAAGGTCTATACGAAATAAGGGTGGAATTTCAATCCAATATATATCGTATTTTTTGTTGTTTTGATCAAGGTAAAATTGTCGTCTTATTTAATGCCTTTCAGAAAAAAACACAAAAAACCCCGAAAAATGAAATTGAAAAAGCTTTGCGAATAAAACAAGAATACTTTCAATCGAAAAAATTATAACAACAATGAATAAATATAAAGGAATATCTACTTTTGATGCATTAATTGAAGTAGAACATGGTAAAATTGGTACCGAAAACCGTATCAAATACGAACAAAATGCACAGATGTTTATTATTAGTGAAATGCTAAAAGAGGCTCGCAAAGCTGCAAACCTTTCACAAGAACAACTTGCAAACATGTCGGGCACAAAAAAAAGCTATATTTCAAAAATTGAAAATGCAAAAGGCAATATTCAACTTTCAACATTAATGCGAATATTTGAACAAGGTTTAAATAAAAAAATAGGGCTCACTTTTTTGTAAGTAAACTACAGGTAGTAAAAAATGAAGCAACTTCTCCTACTAATATCTCTAACAATAACAATTTTCGCTACTGCTCAGTCAGCAGCTGAAGCCGAGAAACTGTTCAACAACAAGCAATACCAAAAATCACTTGCGGTTTACGAACAGCTACTCAAACGTCGACCTGCTGATGCCTTGCTTAACTACAAAGCTGCACGTAGCGCATACGAGCTGAGCAACTATTTTGTTGCTGCTCACTACTTCGAAAAAAGTGGCAACAAATACACACTCACTCCCTATTACCTCGGCGAGAGCCTTGCGCTTAGCTATCAGTTCGAAAAAGCCGTACCTGCACTTCAGCAGTTTATAGCGAGCAAATCCGCCGACGAGCAAAAGCGCACTCACGCCGAAACACTGCTAAAAACAGCCGAAATAGGCCGTAAGCTGATGAAAAGAGTAGAAGATATAACCATTATTGATAGCAGCATAGTGGCCAAGGCTGATTTCTTGAAATTCTATAAATTCAGTGCCGATTTAGGGACGCTGAATAGAGAAGCTGTAAGATTACGTAACAAAATAACTGATAAAATTATTTTCACCAATCAGCGCGACGATCGAACATGCTTCTCAGATACTGCAAACGGCAATTTCAATTTGTATACCAGTTATAAACTGATGGACAAATGGGGAGCTAAGACAAGCTTATCGAAAAACTTAAACACTACAGCCAACGAGAACTTCCCATTTCTGATGCCCGATGGTATCACACTCTATTTTGCATCCGATGGAGAAAACAGCATGGGCGGATACGATATTTTCATGACCAGATACGCTGCATCGTCGAAAGACTTTTTAGCCCCCGACAATGTAGGTTTCCCATTTAACTCAGAAGCCAACGATTATATGATGGTGCTCGATGAACTACAAAAAACAGGCTGGTTTGCCACCGACCGCAATCAACCTACGGGTAAAGTAGCTATTTATAGCTTCCAGCTCAGCGATGCCAAAAAGTACCTCACCACTACCGATTCAGTTGAACTATACCAAGTAGCTAAACTACAAAAATACAAGTTGGCTAAATCAAAAAAAACTCAACCTACAAAAACCACCATGTTAGCATCTGATAATCAAAAAAACATCATTATCAATGATAGTACACGTTATGGTGATGTAAGTGAGTTTAAAAGCACAAAAGCACAACTCATTTACAACGAAGCACAATTGATGCAAAACGAACTAACTGAACTAAAAAATCTTATAGCTACAAGCCGACAAGCATACGCAAACGCCGAAACAAGTCAGAAACAAGCATTAGCAAGTAAAATTAACCAACTAGAACCCCTTTATATTCAATTGCAAAAAGATCTTATTAGCAAAAAAAAAGCTGCCATTAACGAAGAGCAAAAATATTTAGAAGGTAAATAGTTGCACAATCGGATTTTTTTGTATTTTTACACAAAAAAAATATTATGGAAATAACAATTGTAGTTGTATTACTTATAGCTGGAATATTATTTTTATTACTGGAGTTATTTTTAATACCAGGATTAACATTAGCAGGAATTGCAGCTGCCATTTCATTAATAGGAGCAGTATATTATGCCTACACCGAGATTGGCGCAGTAGCCGGCCACTTAACGTTGCTAGCAAGTATTGCTTTATCGGCCATATCAATTTTCCTCTTCTTAAAATCGAACACACTCGAAAAAATGGCCTTAAAAACCAAAATTAAAGGCGAAAATGATCCATTGGCTGGCTTCGACTTGCATGTGGGCGATGTGGGCAAAACACTTTCGCGCCTTGCACCTATGGGTAAAATTCGTGTCAACGGACAAATAATGGAAGCCAAATCGCTCGACGGATTTATCGATCAAGGTGTAGAGGTGAAAATTACAGAAATACTCAATACGAATGTTGTGGTGGAACGGGTGTTAGAAGTTAGAAGTTAGAAATATAATCAAATAATAAAAAACATGCTAGGAATCATTGAAGTCATCGGATTAGCCATACTAGGCATACTGGTATTGCTATTTTTCTATTACGTTCCGTTTTTGCTGTGGATATCAGCCAAAGTGTCGGACGTAAACATCTCACTCATTCAGCTTTTTTTAATGCGTATTCGTAAAGTACCACCACACACCATTGTAGCCTGTATGATTGAAGCCCACAAGGCCGACATAAGCGATGTTCAACGTGATGGACTTGAGGCACACTACTTAGCTGGTGGTCACATTGAACGAGTTGTACACTCACTCGTTTCAGCCTCCAAAGCCAACATCGACCTATCGTTTAAAATGGCTACTGCCATCGACCTTGCTGGACGCGATGTATTTCAAGCCGTACAAATGTCGGTTAACCCCAAGGTAATTGACACACCACCCGTAGCAGCTGTTGCTAAAGATGGTATTCAGCTTATTGCCAAAGCACGTGTAACGGTTCGCGCCAACATCAAACAGTTGGTGGGTGGAGCAGGTGAAGAAACCATCCTAGCCCGTGTAGGCGAAGGGATTGTATCATCAATCGGTTCTTCGGAGTCGCACAAAAGCGTACTTGAGAATCCCGACTCGATTTCTAAACTTGTACTTAAAAAAGGACTCGATGCAGGTACTGCCTTCGAAATCTTATCCATCGATATCGCCGACATCGACATAGGTAAAAACATTGGTGCACAACTACAAATGGATCAGGCCGAAGCCGATAAAAATATTGCACAGGCTAAAGCCGAAGAACGCCGCGCCATGGCAGTAGCAACCGAGCAAGAGATGAAAGCTAAATCGCAAGAAATGCGCGCCAAAGTAATAGAAGCCGAAGCACAAGTGCCCCAGGCTATGGCTGAAGCTTTCCGCTCAGGAAATTTAGGTATAATGGATTATTATAAAATGAAAAACATTGAAGCCGATACATCCATGCGCGAAAGCATTGCTAAACCGTCATCATCCAAAGAAAAATAAATATGAATAACGACTGTTGCACAAATAAAAACAACTCGACACATGCTTCGGGTGGTGCCGTTTACGGCTTAGGAATTGTTGGAGCTGCTATTTATTTTATTACCAAAGCAACTGGCTTTTGGGCTGGCGTAGTAGGGTTTTTTAAAGCATTGGTATGGCCTGCCATATTGGTGTACGAGGCCTTAAAAGCATTGGGTGCTTGATAGAGTAAATCAATTTGAGGATTTGAGGATTTGAAAATTTGAAAATTTGAAGATTTGAGGATTTGAGGATTTGAGGATTTGAAGATTACTTTTCAGGAACAATAAAAAAGAATTTAACACGACATAATCAATTAAATTCTTGAATGATAAAAACTGCAATAGTGGCAAAAAATGCCTTTATTGCAGTTTTTATCATTCAACTAAACACTTAGCTCTTGCCATAGCGTCGTAGATATTCGAGAGTACATTTTCTTTGCCTAATTGTTGTTCAATGCCTGTCTGAATAAGCACAGCCCGCACCTGATCATTCACACCTGAGAGCAATACCTGTGTACCGTCATGTCTCGACATTTTTAAAAAGCTTTCGAGATTATGACAGCCAGTAGAATCGATAAATGGTACTTTGCGCATACGTACAATACGCACTTTGGGTTTATCGCCAATTTGCTTCATTATTTCCTCAAATTTACTGGCTACGCCAAAAAAGAACGGCCCTTCTATCTCGTAAATTTCAACACCATCGGGTATAGTTAGCTTTTCCTCCACTGCACCATTCTCCGAATAAACAGAAGTGCTCACCTCATCGGTTAGCACCGAAATGGTAGATGTTTCAGAAATACGACGAATAAAAAGCACCACTGCCAATAGCAACCCAATTTCGATGGCAATAGTTAAATCGAAAATCACAGTGAGCCCAAATGTAGTAAGCAACACCGCCACATCGGCCTTGGGGTTTCGTAGTAAATTCCGAAAAGTACGCCAGTCGCTCAAATTGTACGATACCACCACCAACACACCAGCCAAACACGCCATGGGTATGAGTTTGGTTAAGCTACCTAAAAACAGTAAAACCAATAACAAAATCACAGCATGAACAATACCCGCAATTGGCGTTCGTCCACCACTGTTTATATTTGTCATAGTGCGTGCAATAGCACCTGTAGCCGGAATACCACCAAAAATTGGCGTTATCACATTGGCCACACCCTGTGCTATCAGCTCCGTATTCGAGTCGTGCTTATCGCCAGTCACCCCATCGGCCACCGTAGCCGATAGCAAAGATACGAT
>JAGNPC010000160.1 GCA_017989795.1 Paludibacter sp.
CCGGATAGAAATTTACCTCTAAAATCGATTCGGGAGTAGAACGTTTTTTTAAATCGGTTCCTGCTGAATTCATAGCATAAATATCTCCAAAATTGGGATTTAATGTAAATCCATCGGCAATTACTTCATTGCAATACTGAAGCACTTTCGAGTAATCGCGGGCAGGCTTTTCGGCATACACTTTTGCCAAAAGCGCCCGGGCAACCGATTTCGAAAACTTTGTTTTATCGCCTGTGTTGTTTGCCGGAGCATCAACAATGGCTTCTGTCAAATCTTTGATTATCTGTGCATACGCTTCCGTAGGTTCGGTTTGTTTTGGATAATACAGTGGATATACTTCTTCAATATTTTCAGCAGTAATATCTTTTCCTTCTTTTGTAACTACAGGAATGTTTCCCCAAATACGAATCATATCGAACCAAACCAACGATCTGAAAATTTTGGCCTCGGCTTTCCATTCTTTGCGTTCGGTAGCCGTAAGTGTTTCGTCGGGCACTTTATCGATGTTTTCAATAACTGTATTTGCTTGCGCCACATCGGCTAAGTATCTGTCCCAGTCGCGGGCCAAAACGCTATTGCCGCCATCAATTGCATTTGTTTCGATAGGTACCACCTGCGATCCAGTGCTGCCTCCGTACGAATTGTCGGAGCGGGTTTCGCACATCATAATCAAGTCGAGATACCAATGTTCCTGATCCTGAATTTTTTGGTAAAGCGCCTGATATTGCGAGTACATT
This sequence comes from Paludibacter sp., assembly GCA_017989795.1. Classification (GTDB taxonomy): domain Bacteria; phylum Bacteroidota; class Bacteroidia; order Bacteroidales; family Paludibacteraceae; genus Paludibacter. The sequence continues at coordinate 738 of JAGNPC010000160.1, forward strand.
TCTGCACGCGTTTTATACTTGATAGAGTCATTTGTTGATGTTTGACCAAAGTTTCTTTCGGAATAGTCTGAAATAGGGTCGTAATCGAGCGAACAGGATGTTGCAGTAAAAAGTACTACCGCTCCAACCAATAATTTAAATCTATTTTTTGTTTTCATTTGAATACTTTTTTTTAAAATTCCACATTAAGTCCTACAACAAAAGTTCTTGTCTGAGGGTAAGTTCCCCAGTCGATACCCTGAACTGTACCACTATTTCCCCACTGATTCACTTCCGGGTCAAATCCTAAATATTTAGTAACAGTCAATAAGTTGGAAGCTGTCATATAAGGCTGAAGTTTTGATATACCCAGTTTTTTCAGTTTCGCCGGAGTAACATTGTACGACAGGGTCAGGTCTTTAATTCTCAGAAAACTACCATCCTCAACAAAGTAAGATGAAACCTTCATGTCGTAGTTGGCTTTTGGGATTGAAGTTATCATTCCTGGGCGACGCCAGCGGTCGAGTACGCGGGTCGATTGATTTTTAGCATCGTACATACCTTCGGTTTCCATGCGCGAAGCATTAAATATATCATTCCCGTACGAACCCATAATCAGAATGCTTAAATCAAAATTTTTGTACGAAAAAATATTAGTCATACCGAATGTGAAATCCGGATTTGGATCGCCAATTTGGGCTTTATCGGAGTCGGTAATTGATCCATCATTATTAACATCCCGGTACATCAATTCACCGGTTTCGGGGTCAACTCCGTCGCTGATATATCCATAAAATCTTCCGAGCGAATACGATGGTTGATTTCTGACAACATTCTCAGTAATATTTTCGCTTGTTTTGGCAGTGTTATAAACCTGAGCAAACACCAGATTTGTCAGCGTGTTTTTGTTTGTGGAGATATTGAAATCTGTTGACCATTTAAATTTTTTACCGTTTATGTTTTTTGAATTTACCGAAAACTCAAAACCTTTGTTTGACATTTCGCCTTCGTTGCGTGTAATGGTTGGTGCAAGCGAAGAACCGGCAGGAAGAGACACATACATCAACATGTTAGTGGTGTATTTTGAGTAGTAGTCTACAGCAAATGTCAATCGGCTTTTTAAAATGGTGAGGTCGAGACCTACATTGGTTTGTGTCATGGTTTCCCATGTCAGGTCATCTGTTCTCAGTTCATTTTGAGTTATTGTTGGCGTTGCGTTCGATTTTCCGGGTTGAGTCCAATCTACACGGTTGATTGCAAATCGTTGCAGGTAACTATAGTTTGGTAATCCGGCCTGATTCCCTGTTTGACCCCAACCACCACGAATTTTTAAATCGTCAATCCAGGTCAGGTTTTTCATAAATTTTTCGGACGAAATACGCCATGCTGCCGAAGCCGAAGGAAAATAACCCCAGCGATGATTTGGATTCAGCTTGGACGAACCATCTGCACGCAGGTTTACAGTTGCCAGGTATTTGCCATCGTAGTTGTAAGCCAATCGTCCCACATACGACATCATTGCCCAGGCTTTTTCGTAACTTGCACCATCCTGATTCACTTTATTTCCGGCATTTACAGTTTTAATGCTACCATCGTGAAAGAATTGTGAACTTACGTAAGAATTGCTGAAGTGATTGGTGGTTCCTGAAGTTCCACCCATAAAATCGATATTATGCAAGCCGAAAGACTGATTGTAACTCAAAATATTATCGAAAATCAGAATAGTTTCCGTTGAGCGGTAGTCGGTAGCTATACCACCGGTAGTTCTGCCATAGCCTGTTTTAATCGGATCCAGAAAACTTGTACTGTTGTTTGCCAATCGATCCAGAGTAATGGATGAGCGTAATTTTAATTTTGGCATGAAAGTGATTTCAGCACTACCTGTACTCACAAGTCGATTGTTAAGTGATTTGTTGTCGGCAGTGCGCGACATATTTTCAACTGGAGAAGTGATATTAACGCCATAAAAGTTATCGTAGTACTGTCCGGGTTTGCTTTCGTCCCAAATTGGTGCGTAAGTTGGTGCATTGATAACAGATAATACAACACCTGCGCGGTTTGCTCCTAAGCCACTTACAATACCGTTGTTTTTGTAATCGGAATACGAAATGTTTGCACCAATTTTTAACCAGGGGCGAATCTGATTTTCGATGTTCGAACGGAAATTGAAACGCTCGAAGAACGCTACTTTTATAATGCCCTGTTCACCAGTGTAACCCGCCGAAAGGTAGTAATTTATCTTATCGGTTGCGTTCGAAATGGATAGCTGATAATTTTGAGTAGTCGCATTTTGGAATGTTTCATCGTACCAATCCGTTTTGTCGGTAAGTGTGGTTGGCAAGGCAGTCGTAGAGCCCATGTCATCGAGGAGCTCGCGATACTGATTCACATTAAGCGATTCAATACGTTTAGTTAGACTTGTAAATCCGCCGTAGGCATTCAAAGAAATCTTTGCTTTTCCTTTTAATCCTGTTTTTGTTGTGATTAATACGACACCATTGGCAGCACGTGATCCATAAATAGCCGCCGATGAGGCATCTTTCAGTACCTGCATACTTTCAATGTCGTTTGCAGAGAGGAACGAAATATTGTCGAGTGTAACGCCATCTACTACATAAAGTGGATCATTGCTTGAGTTCATTGATGTTGCACCACGTACACGAATTACCATTCCTTCGCCTGGTAGTCCGTTGGGTTTAATAACCGACACGCCGGCCGCCTTTCCTTGCAAAGCCTGATCCGCTGAAACAATAGGACGTTGATCTAAATCCTTTGTTGAAATGGTTGTGATAGCTGTTGTAACGTCGCGTTTTTTGACTGCGCCATAGCCAATTACTACCACTTCGTCGAGCGCTTTGGAGTCTTCATCGAGCGTAATTCTGAGGTTCTTGTTCAAGCCTACTTTTATTTCTGTAGGATTCATTCCAATGTAGCTGATTATAAGTACGTCACCTGTAGCTGCTTCGATGCTGAATTTCCCATCGAAATCGGTAATTGTCCCCAGTTTTGTTCCTTTTATTAGCACATTTGCACCAATAATTGATTCATTTTTATTGTCTGCAACCACGCCATTAATCATGGTTTTTTGTGCAAACAAATTGAGCGGAATTGCCAATGTAAACATTAGCACAAGCCGTAACATGTCTTTCCTGCTAACAGTAAAGGATGTTCTTTTTTGTTTTTCGTGAGTGATTTTCATTGAATTTAATTTTGTTGGTTATTTATTTTAATTAGTTGAATTTTACAATTGTTTTTAGTTTTCCGATTTTAAATTCAAAATCTCCGGGTTCAGTAATCCATTTATTTTGTTGGTTTACAAATGCAATGTCTTTGTCCGAAATTTCAAATTTCACAGTTTGCATTTGTCCAGGCTCAAGCTTGATTTTGTTAAACCGGCGCAGGCGTTTTACATCTGGAGTAATGGATGCGTACAAATCGCTCGAGTACAATAGTACTGTTTCTTTACCACTACGTTTTCCTGTGTTTTTTACGTCAACAGACAGTGTTAATTTTTCTTCTTTGTTAAACATCTTTGATGAGATTCTTAAATTACTATACTCAAAAGTGGTGTAACTTAATCCATGTCCGAATTCATATTGAGGGTTGTAATCCGACTCATATATATAAGCTCCTTCAGCCCTTTTTTGTTCTTCCGATGGCTTGTGATAATAAGTTATAATTGAATTTGGGTACGATGGGTACGTGTAAGGCAATTTTCCCGAAGGATTTACATCGCCAAAAACAATGTCGGCAAGCGCATCACCACCGTAATTTCCTGGCAAATACGTTTGGATTACAGCTTGCATGGCAGGTTCAATGGCACTGATGCATCGCGGACGACCTTCGTTAAGAACTAAAATAATATGCTTGCCTGTTTTTGCTAGTTCTTTAGCTAATCGCAGTTGATTGGCGCTCAGTGTCAGGTCATTCATGTCTCCAGGTTTTTCTGTATAGGTATTTTCGCCTACACAAAGTATCACTACGTCCACAGATTTTGCAGCTGCAATGGCACTCGCAAAATTATCCTCTACATCTTCATAGTATTTACCATTATTTACATAGCTCACTCCTGGGATGTATTTCACATTTTTAATTCCTATTTCATTTTGTATGGCTTCGAGAATTGTGTTGTGTTTTCCAGCATATCGATCTGTTTTTTCGCCCTGCCATGAATACGACCAACCGCCATTTAGTGTTCGCATATTGTTTGCATTTGGTCCTGTTACAAGCACTTTTGCATTCTTCGAAAGGGGTAAAATGTCGTTACCGTTCTTCAAAAGTGTAATAGCTTCGGCAGCTGCATCGTAAGCCATACGTGCCGATTTTTCGGAACCAAATGCTGGATAATCATTCATGTTGGCTACAGGCTGTTCCCAAAGATTCAGCTTGAGTTTGAGTTTCAGTATACGGCGAACGGCATCATCAATTCTGCTTTCTTTCACTTCACCTTCTTTTACTAGTTCTATCAAATTTTTGCAGAATGTTTCATATTCGTAAGGCACCATCGACATGTCGATACCTGCATTTATGGCCATTTTGATCGCTTCTTTATCGTCTTTGGCTATTTTATCACGAGTGTGTAGATTGATAATATCCATCCAGTCGGTTACTACCACACCGTCAAATTTCAGTTCATCTTTTAATAATTTAGTTAGAATTTCGTAGCTTGCATGAACGGTTATTCCGTTTATAATGCCCGAG
>JAGNPC010000161.1 GCA_017989795.1 Paludibacter sp.
ACATAATTATTTCTCTTGATCTAATCTTGCTTTCATTCCTAAAGCAATAGCGCAACAGCAGACCTCAAATGCCCAAATGCCACCTAAAACAGCAAGAGGCAAAATTCCGCCATTTGAATTTCTCATGTCTTCCGCATTCATTTCCTGAACACCCAAACCATTTAAATCTAAGTTTTTCATGTTCTTAAAAATTTTATGTTAAAATATTTTTTGCCACAACTTTAAAGCCTGTGAGCTGACTCTTTGTACTCGGCCAAATACGGGTACAAAGGTAGGTTTGCTCCGTCTCAAAAATGAGACGGAACAAAAACTGAATTATAAATTACGTTAAATGAATTAGTTACTCCCATAGTATCTTATCTGTTTAGTTCATCAAGTTTTGTATCATTTTTAGTTGGAAATAATACTCATACTTTGCTTGTAAGGCTGCAGAATTTTGTTGTAATAGGTTTGTTTTTGCCTGATAGAGTTCATAAACTGTTGACTTACCACTTTCATACTTGCTTTTCAGATAATTATAGGAATCGATACTTATATTCACTGACTTAATAGCACTTTCCCATTTTGTTTTTGAAGCTAATGAATTATACTTTAGATGTTCAATTAATTTAAATAATTCTTTTTTTTCATTTAATAGGTTTAAGTCAGATAGCTTAGTTTGCACTTTGCTTTTTTGCAATAAATTTCTAGTTTCAAATCGATCGAAAATTGGAACTGATGCCATTATATATATTCGTGTAGAAAATGGACTAACGCTTCTATTAATATAATTTTCACCTCCAACAATACCTGCTGTTACGTTAGGAAAATAGCGAGACTTGATTATTGCTGTAGTTAGTTTGTTTCCTACAGACTGTAATTCTGCACTTTTAATATTTGCTCTGCTTTTCAAAGCAACATCATAAACAGACTCTTTGGTGCTTAGCTCTGCTGATAAAAAACCAATATCTAATCCTTCAATAGCAAACAAGCTATCAAATTCCATTTCTAGCAACTGAGTTAATTCTAATTTTGAGATTAATAGATTATTTCCAGCCTGTGTACATTGATATTCTTCTTTGGCGCGTTGAGCATAAAGCTCTAATAATTCCCCTTGCGCTATTCGACCCTGAGAATAGCGTATTTTACGCTGAATAATTAAACTATCAGTAAGTTGCAATTGTGACAATGACACCGTTTTAAGCTCTTCATTCAGAAGAATTTTCAGATATAAACTCGTTACTTCATCTCTTATTAGTTGATTTTGATAGAGCACGTTTAAGTCCGAGATAGCCAGTTCATTTTTTCGGTATTTTATTTCGTAAATTGATTTTAGACCATCAAACAACTGAATGTTTGAGTTAAAACCCCAGTAAGAAGTAGTTGAGTTGATTGCATTTTCGCCAGAAGGGTAGCTCCAATTATGATTTGCTTCTGCATTTATTTGTGGTAGTAAATTATTACGTGCTTCTTTTAATTCAATTCTTGATTTTATTAATGCGAGTTCTGCTTGCTTGATTGTTCTATTTGACTTAAAAGCGATACTAAAACACTCATCTAAACTATATTTTTTTTGAGAACTAGCAAAAAATGCGATCAACAATGAAATTACGACAATGATAGCCTTCTTCATTTTATTTCAATTAATTAAACATTAGGTAGCTGTTTGCTCCACATTTCATTATAACGAGTTCCGTTTTTGTATAAGGTCTGATGTGTACCTTCTTCAATCAACTGTCCGTTTTCGAGTATTACAATTTTGTCAGCATCAATTACTGTACTCAACCGATGAGCAATAATTAAAATTGTTTTATCTTGATTTTTCAAGCTATTGATTGCTCTTTTAACATATTGTTCTGAGTCCGAATCTAATGAAGAGGTTGCTTCATCAAATATTAAAATATCCGGATTTTTATACAATGCTCGTGCAATGGCGAGTCGTTGCTTCTCACCACCCGAAAGAGCTGCTCCATTTTCACCTACCTGCGTTGCCAATCCATTAGGAAGCTTTTCAATAAAAGGAATTAATCCTAGCTATTGAAAAATATTCATAATTCGTTCCATGTCGGGTTCTAAATCACCTAATGCAATATTTTCAATAATATTTCCGGCAAACAAATTAAGTTGTTGAGGTACTGAACTTATTTTACTTCGCAAACTTTCGTAAGTGAAGTAGTTTATATCCAAATTATTTATCGTAATTTTTCCGGAGTTAATTGGATACAATTTTTGCATAAGCGAAGCCAATGTTGTTTTACCCGAACCACTTTCGCCAATTACAGCAGTAATTTTTCCGTGCGGAATAGTTAACGTAAAATCGCGAAAAACCTCTTTTCGTGTTCCATATGTGAAACTAATATTTTCAAATTTTACATCTCCAATATTATCTGACTTTAGTTCAATTTTATTTTCAGTACTTTCACGTTCCAAGTCCATTATCTCAAAAAGTCTGTCGGCAGCAATCAGCGCATTTTGTATCGACTTATTTGCACCAATAATACTTGCTATGGGGCTCATAAAGTAACCAATTATGGCATAAAACGACATAAGCTCACCCGGTGTTATCTCATTATCTATAACGAAAACAGAACCGACCCAAAGCAGCACTATAGTGAATAATTTGCTAATAGCATCAGAGGAGTAAGTCGAAAACAAGGAGTTTTTACCGGATTTAAACACCGTTTTTAAAAGTCCGATAAACTTAATTTCGGTTTTCACATTGCTAAATTCTTCAATCCCAAACTGCTTAATAGTCCTAACGGAATTTAGCGATTCAACCAACTGACTTTCCAAATCAGCGGAGTTTTCCATTAGTTTCCGTTCCTGTTTTTTGTTTAACTTATTTGTGATAAAATAAACAACTGCATATAGTGGAATTACAACCAACATTATTAATGCTAGTTTCCAGCTATATACAAACATAAGTATAAACGAAAACAGTACTATAAACACGTTTACGGTCAAAGATATAGACACTTCATTGATAAATGAGCGAATTTTAACGGCATCGTTGATGCGCGAAACAATTTCGCCAACCCGCATGGTATCAAAAAACTGCTGAGGCAGTTTTAGCAGGTGTTTGTAGTATCCCAAAATAAGACGGGTATCAATTTTTTGACCTGTTTTGAGCATAAACACCGATTGATTTATGCCCAACAGTAGTTGAAACAACAAAATAATCACCATCCCCACGCTTAGCAAATTCAACAGATTAGTATTGCCGGTAGGTAAAACATTATCGGTAATTTTCTGTATATAAACCGATGTTGCCAAACCAAGAATGGTGTACAAAATTGCTCCGGTAAGACTTTGTAGAAGCGTGCTTTTGTGTGGAGCAAGCAGAAAGACAAAGCGTTTAAAATTCGACACCTTACGATTGCCACTTATAAAATCATCGTTCGGCATAAGGATTACTAAAACACCTGTCCATTGTTTTACAAAATCCTCCATTTTCACTTTATGTAGTACACCATCGGCAGGATCCATATAAGTTACTTCTGTGTTCGTAATTTTATACAGTACTACATAATGATGTAACTGAATTTTATTACGTTCAACTATAACATGTGCAATGCTTGGAAGTGGAATTTTTTGGAGTGCATCCTGATTGCCTTTCACTCCTTTTGCCGAAAAGCCCAATTGTTCGGCAGCTTTTATCATACCAAGCACGTTAGTACCTTTGGTATCGGTACCCGCAATTTGACGAATACGAGCTACTGGCATTTCTAATTTGAAATGCGAAGCTACAGAAGCGAGACATGCAGCACCACAGTCGGTAATATCTCGTTGTTTTACTTTAATACTCACTTTTTCTCAGCTAATAATTTAGGATTTAACCAATTGTCTACTTTATCAAATAATAATTGCCACAAACTACGACGATTCAGGTGAAAACGAGCCGTAAAAGTTAATCCTTTCTTTACCGTGCCCTGATAACCATTTTTTAGTTGTAGTTTCTTTGAATCTAATTTACATCGTACCCGAAACATGGGATGTTGTTCAATCAACACCACATCCTGCAACACCTCTTCAACGCTTCCTTGCACCATACCCCAGTCGCGATAATTAAAAGCATCGAACTGAAATTTCACTTTTTGACCCACATTAACATAACCAATATCAGATGGTGATATAAAACATTCAGCTAATAACGATTCGTCCGTTGAAATAACCGCCAAACTTTGCCCGGGTGATATAAAATTCCCTTGTTGAATACCTGCAACCTGCACCAAAACACCTGTTGCAGGTGCTGTAATTACATATTGGCGTAATTCGTTTCGTAATTGTTCAATATTCGATTGATATTCGGTAGTTTCAATTTCGAGTCTTGTTTTTTCGACAAGCCAACCCGACCGAAATTCCTGTCGTACAGCTATCAATTGCTCGTTAGCTTTTTCGTACAGGTTTTTCGATTGCAGGTATTCGTATTGCGAAATGACATGCTGGTCGTAAAGCGATTTCTGAACACTTAATTCTTTTCTCAGGTAATTGACATTCACTTCTAATTCGCTTATTTTAGCCGAATAGCGCAAGTATTCGCCTTTATATTTGGGTGTTTCGATAAGCGATTTCCGATTTGATAGCAGTTGTTCAATATCATTCTTAAAGCGGAGATTCTCATTTACTTTGTTCGACAAAAGCGACAATTGCTCATTTAATTTCTAGTTATTTAAAACAATAAGCGTATCACCAGCATTCACTTTCTTGTTTTCGCACATATTGAACAGGACTACTTCACCATACAATGCCGATTGTATCGTATTGTTTTCGTAAGGTGAACGAATAATTCCTCTGCTCTGCGAACTAATATCGACATATACCAATGGCAATGAAACAATTAAAAGCAACACAAAAGTAAGCAACAAACCATATATCACCTTGCTCCGCGTATGTATGCGGGCATGGTAACACTCTACAGTATTTTCAATAATTTCGGGTGGGAAAAGGTGGGGCATTGGATTGTTATTTACAATAATTCTTTATTGTATTAATTCTATCAATTCGTTCAAAAGAATAGGTTTTACTCTCATTTTCAATCAACTGCCATAAAATTAAAGATTTATGGAGCAAGTTCTTTTTTTTGTTCATGGATATACAATGCATTGCATCCTGATAAAACAATTCGGCTAAAATCTCAATTTTAATTCTAAATTCATTTTCATTTGTTGTCGATTTTAATGTTGTGAGAATGTACTCAATGTCATTATCTTTATAAAAATCATTATCAAACTTCGTAAATGTTTTATAAAATGTTTCAACTTTACGCTCTAAATTCCCTTGATTATCAGACAATAACCTGCTCAATGCCTCCAAAAAGTCACTCAATTGACGCATTAAATAATCTTCTTTAATCATTTTAAAATATTTTTGTAGCGATATTTAAGAAAAATCCATTGGGTTGTGAGTAAAATTATTAATAAACATA
>JAGNPC010000162.1 GCA_017989795.1 Paludibacter sp.
CACCATGCCCGACGATACGATGTCTTTTCCGGTGCCAGGGTAACGTACATGAACTAAGGCATCCAGTATTAATTGAGGATATAAATTCATTCTAATTGATAGTTATTAATTGTTAGTTGTTGATTGTAAGACTTTGTGATAAATGATTAATGAGTTCGGGCTTTATTTGTTCAATTTGTATGCTTGAATATAACAATTATTAAAGCTCGCTCAAAAGTGGAAGAGTGATGATGTTGTTTGTGGCTACTATTTCTTTGCCAAATAAGTAGGTTTCGCCACCCTGGTAATCGGTTACTTTACCACCCGCTTCTTTCACGAGCAGGGCACCAGCTGCTACATCCCATGGTTTGAGGCTATATTCCCAAAAAGCATCAAATCGACCACAGGCTACATAAGCCAAGTCGGCAGCAGCAGAGCCAAGTCGGCGTATACCGCGTGAGTTGGTCATGGCCCATTTAAAAAAGTTGAGATACTGATCCATTCTGCTGAAATCGGAGTAAGGGAATCCTGTTGCTAGCAACGCTTGATGCATATCAGTTCGGTTCGAAACGCTGATTTTTTTATCATTTAAATAGGCTCCTCCGTCTTTCCAGGCATAAAAGCATTCATCGTGACCTACTTCGTACACGACGCCTATTACGAGTTCATCGGCATCCATCAATGCAATGCTGACAGAATATATTGGCAAGCCGTGTATGTAGTTGGTAGTGCCATCGAGGGGGTCGATAATCCAGTTGAATCGCTCGCCGAGTGTGTTGTTAGTGCCTTCTTCGGCGATAAAGCCAGCGTTGGGTAGGAGGGTGAGCAGTTTGTTGATTATCAGCTCTTCGGAGCTTTTATCTACATAACTCACTAAGTCGTGAAGGCCTTTGTGCTCAATTTTTGAATCGTCAAAACTGTTGCGTTCGCTGGCCATAAATGCACCCGCTTCGCGTGCTATGCTGCACACAGAAAGTGTGAGTTCTTTTAAATTTATCTGTATTGTACTCATTTTTGAATTTTAATATTCATTCCAATATTTATATGGATTTGATACCAAATATGAATTATAATAACGTTTGTCGCCTGTTAGTTCGGTGCCCAGCCACTGTGGTTTTTCAAAAACATCTGTTTCTGATTGAAGCTCAATTTCGGCCATCACAAGACCTTGATTATTGCCTAGAAATTCATCTATTTCGAAAATGTATTCCCCACAGCATACTTCATATCTGTTCTTTTCGATCACGCCAGGTTCACAAAGCTGAAATAAATCTATTGCATCGGCAGTAGTTATTTCTTTTTCCCATTCAAAACGAGTAGTGCCATTTTCGTTGCTAATGCCTTTGATAGTAAGAAATGCTTTTTCGCCTTTTATGCGTACGCGAACCGAACGCTCGGGAGCCGACGAAAGGTAGCCTTGTTTGATAAAAGTTGCTTTAACTGCTTCGGATTTAAATGCTTCAGAAAGTACTAAATATTTTCGTTCTATTTCGAGCGCCATAAGGTGTTTTATTGCAGTGGATATGTATTTTTTATAAATGACAAAATTAATGAAACATATTGATTTGCTAAAATTATTTTTTTTAATGTAGAAGTTCTTTTGGTTAAAGTTTTCTTGATTGAAGTGTTATATTTATCGAAAATCAATAATAATTGTTTGAAATGTGGATAATTATTGCTTTCTTTGTCGTCGATTTATCGTGTTTAAACTTAAAATAATCAAAACATGCATTTTATGAAAATTACCAAGTTATTTGTACTTAGCGCACTGCTACTTCTCACCACCTTTGTTAGCGCACAACAAGCGCCAGTTGTTCCCATTGATCCAAGTATTCGTTACGGCAAGTTGGATAATGGGTTAACGTATTATATCAAAGCGAACAAACAGCCTAAAGATAGGGCTGAGTTTTTTATTGCACAAAATGTAGGTGCTATTCTTGAAAACGATGATCAGGATGGTTTAGCGCACTTTTTGGAACACATGGCTTTTAACGGCACGAAAAATTACCCGGGCAAAGGCATTATTAATTATATGGAGTCGATAGGAGTTAAGTTTGGTACGAACATCAATGCATACACTTCGCTCGACGAAACGGTGTATAACCTATCTGATGTGCCTACCATGCGCTCATCGGTTGTTGATAGCGCATTGTTGGTGTTGCACGACTGGTCGAGTTTTATTTCGCTCGAAGGGAAAGAGATAGATGCCGAACGTGGCGTTATTCGTGAAGAATGGCGTACAGGTGCAGGTTCGGAGCGTCGGATGTGGAAAGAGTCAAACAAGCAAAAATATATTGGTTCACAATATTCGAAACGTGATGTTATAGGCGATACAGTTGTAATCAATAACTTTACGCACAAAACGCTGCGCGATTATTACCAAAAATGGTATCGTCCCGATTTACAGGCTATTTTAGTTGTGGGAGATGTGGATGTAGATAAAGTGGAGGCTAAAATCAAAACGCTATTTGCCGATATTAAAGCTAAGCCAAACGCTGGTGAACGTCCCGTATACGAAATTGCGAACAACATGCAACCAATCATTTCGAAAGTGACCGACCCAGAGGCTCGTTTTACACGTATAGAATTGGAATACAAGCACGATGTGATGCCTGCTGATGTTAAATTATCAATTAACGGATATATGGTTGGTGTTCTTAATCAGTTGGTTTCGAGTATGATGGGTACTCGCTTTGATGAAATTACCCAGCAAGCAAATGCTCCTTTTGTGGGTGGTTATGCTAGCTTCTCGGAGTTGGTGAAATCGAAAGATGCATTTCAAATGTTGGCGGTGCCTAACGAAGGACGTGAATTGGAAGGGCTGAAAGCTTTATTTATTGAGGCTGAAAAAATGAAACGTTTTGGATTTACAAATGCGGAGTTTGAACGTGCTAAAACAAACATGCTTAAAGGTATGGAAAATGCATATAACGACCGTGAGAATCAAAAAAATAACAGTTTAGTTCGCGAATATGTGCGTCATTTTCTTGATAATGAAGTTATTCCAGGTGTTGAATGGGAATATCAAACGCTTCAGCAAGTATTGCCTCGTATTACGGTGGCAAACGTAAATGAAATGGCCAAACAATATGTGACAGATGAGAATTTAATAATCTCGTTTATGTCGCCCGATAAAGCAACGGTAAAAATACCTTCGAACGAGGAGATTTTAGTTTCGCTCGCCGAAGCTAAGGCTGCTAAGTTAGAGGCTAAAGCCGAAGAGGATATGAATAAGCCATTGATTGATAAAATACCAGCGGCAGGTAAAATTAAGAAAACTACCAAAAATGCTGCTTATGGTACTACCGAATGGGTGCTTAGCAATGGTGTGAGAGTAATTTTGAAACCTACAACTTATAAAAAAGACGAAGTGTTGATGACAGCATTTAGTGCAGGTGGTAGTTCGAAAGTAAAAAATATCGCCGATCAATATTCGGCTGCGGTTGCTGCCAACGTGGTATCTAACAATGGTTTGGCTAATTACAGTGCTATTGATTTAGGAAAAATGCTTACAGGCAAAATTGCAAATGTGAATCCGGCTATTTCGCTTTACGAAGAAGGTTTTAATGGAAACTCGTCTGTTAAAGATATGGAAACTATGTTGCAGTTGGTGCATTTGTACTTTACAGCTACTCGCAAAGACGACAATGCTTATGCCTCTATGCTGAATATGTATAAAGCTACGCTTGCTAATGCAGCTACCGATCCACGCAAAGCATTTGGTGATAGTATTGGTAAAACGGTATCAAACAATCATCCACGTAACATTATTATGAACATGGATATGTTGGAGAAAATAAATCAAGATCGTGCTTTGGCTATATTCAAGGAGCGTTTTGCTAATCCAGCCGACTTTACATTTGTGTTGGTAGGTAATGTTGATCCAGCTGATGCAACTCTACAAAAAGCAATTGTGACCTATTTAGGTGGATTGAAAGCAACGAAAGCGAAAGAAACATTTACCGATTTAAGCATCCGTAAACCGCAAGGTAAAGTTGTGAAAGAATTTGTTCGCCCTATGAAAGTGAATAAAGCTTCGAATTACATTTTGTACAGTGCACCGATGGCATTTAATGTACAAAATCGTACCGCAATGACTGCTATTGGTAATGTGTTGAATATGCGTTACCTTGAAAGTATTCGCGAAAAAGAAGGCGGTTCGTATGGCGTAGGCGTTCGTGGTGGTATGAGCAATACGCCTATAGGTGAAGCAAGTATTATGATGCAGTTTGATACCGACCCCGAAAAACAAGCCAAGCTCATGGGCATTATTCATGCTGAAGTAGCCGAAATAGTTAAAAATGGACCATTGGCCGACGACCTTCAAAAAGTTAAAGAGAACATGCTTAAAAAGTACACCGAAGATATTGAAAACAACAACTGGTGGCAAGCAAGCGTAGTGCGCTATTATCAAGATAAAATTGACTTGCTAAAAGATTATAAAGCATCGGTAGAGGCTCTTACGCCAGCTTTAATTCAAAGCACTTTGAAATCGGTTGTCGACAAAGGCAATGTAATTGAAGTGGTAATGAAGCCTGAAGTAAAATAAAGAAAACGTATTTCGTAGTATAAAACGTCGTTACCCTGCATGGGATAACGACGTTTTTTTTTGGAATTACAGCTCGAGGCTGTTGATGTATTGACTATTGGAAGAGCGCAAGCCATCTTCGGAAACAAAGTATATCCACGAGTGAATGGTAGCACCATCCCAAATAGTTGGCATGTCGACTTCAACAGTCCCCACAGCATGTTTAACGTCACTTTCGAACGTAAATACCTGACTAGACTCCTCGTTAAAAAACACAAAGTAAGCAAGGGCGTTGGGATCATGATCTATCAAGTTTGTGTTATCCCAATCAACTTTAATTGTACCACCAAGCCCTTTAACGGCAGTTACCGAGTGTACCTTATAAATAGGTCCTTCGATTAAAACGAGTTTCGACATATCGAGACTAAAGTCGGGATATTCACCAACAATGGCATTTTTGAAGCCAGTATTGATCCCGTAACGAATACCAGTGTTGCCACCGAAATTCTGTTTGAATACAGAATAAAAAGGCCGAAGCACCGAGTTGATAAACGCGAATTTAGCCCTATGCGCCACTTGTTTGTCGGTGCGGGGATTGGTTGGAACACTTGCTGCACGTAAATAATTTTTACCTGTAGCTTTAGATTGCGTGGCAAGCGCATCGCCGTATTTGCCTGAAATTTTCCCAAATGTTAGGGATTTGAATGTAGCCATAATAATAAAATTAGAAGTTAGAAGTTAGAAATTAGAAGTTAGAAATTTGAAAATTGCCCCAAACCCCTAAAGGGGCTTTTGATTTGTGCCTTTTTTGAAACGGCACTGAACGGAGCATTTTTTTTATTCATTTAGAAATCGTAGAGGAAGTACTTCGA
>JAGNPC010000163.1 GCA_017989795.1 Paludibacter sp.
GTTGGAAGCACAGCTCAATTAAGCAAAAGCTTGCAATTGCCTGTTATTTTGGTGGTTAATTGCAAAAGTTTGTACCAAAGTGTGGCTGCAATTGTAAAAGGATTTGCTAGTTTTGATACGGATTTAAACGTTGCGGGAGTAATTTTAAATCACGTAAATAGCGCCGACAGTTATGCTTTTTTAAAAAAATATATCGAAAAACAAACGGGCATTAAATGCGTAGGGTATTTGCCCACAAACCACGCATTTGCACTCGAAAGCAGGCATTTGGGTTTAGTGCAAGCCAATGAAATTGAACAGTTTGAGGCCAAAGTTGAACGCTTAGTTGCGGTACTTGAAGCCAGCATTGATATGAATTTGCTTGTCGAAATAGCATCAACAGCTACCAAAATTGAAAGCATTGAAGTGCATGCTAAGGCCTGGAATAAAAGTTTAGAAGGTTTGCAGTTGGCAGTTGCAATGGACGATGCTTTTCGGTTTTATTATCAGGACAATTTAGAATTGCTAATCGAAAATGGTGCTGAGATTCACTATTTCAGTCCGTTAACCGATAGCTGTTTGCCTCCAACAACTAATGCAATTTATATTGGTGGTGGTTATCCCGAAGTTTTTGCGCGTAAGTTAGCTGCCAATACAAGCATGCTGAGCGCAATAAAAGAAGCCGCCGAAAATGGCATGCCCATTTTTGCTGAATGTGGTGGTTTAATGTATCTTACCGAAGGAATTTTTGATTTACATGAGCAATTTCATGCCATGGTAGGTGTTTTTAATTGCCAATCGAAAATGACCAATCGCTTGCAGCACTTCGGGTATAATCAAGTAAAAATTGACAATTGCACGACCCGTTCGCACGAATTTCACCGCTCGCAACTCGTTGAAATTGAAACTGAAAAGAATTACAAATTACAATATAATTTATTAAAACCCGAATCGAAAAAGGAATGGACTTGCGGATTGCAGCATAAAAATGTATTGGCTGGTTATGCACATTTTCATTTTTGGTCGGAGCCCTCATTTTTTAAAAAAATAACTGATTTATGGATGCACAAAACTATATAATTTTGAATCCCAACGACATTGAAACACGTAGTTTTGAGATTATTGAGCAAGAGTTGGGTCATTTGACTTTTCCGGAGGCTTATGCGCCAATTATTAAACGCGTGGTACACACTACGGCCGATTTTGAATATGCTCGAATCACCGAAATTCACAAGCAGGCAATAAACTCGGCCATAGAGGCTTTGCTGGGTGGTTGCAAAATTTATAGCGATACGCGAATGATCATTGCTGGAGTTAGTAAACCAATGCTCAAGAAATTGAACTGTGAGATTCTAACTTATGTAGATGATCCCGAATTGGCTGTTGCTTCGAAAGAAAAAGGCTTAACACGTTCGATTTTAGGCATTGAAAAAGCAGCACTTGATGCGGATATTAAAATTTACGTTATTGGCAATGCGCCAACGGCTTTGGTTCGGTTAACCGAATTGATTTTGGCAGGAAAAGCAAATCCAGCTTTGGTAATTGGTGTGCCTGTAGGTTTTGTTGGTGCTGCCGAATCGAAAGAATTTATCAAAAAAACAAATGTACCATACATTGTAACCAATGGTCGTAAGGGTGGTAGTACGGTAGCTGTAGCCATTCTTAACGCTTTGCTTTATACCCAAAAATAAAAAAATGGAACTCACATCCCGCTATATAAATGGTAAAACTTACCGATACGGTTTCACTACCGGTTCATGTGCGGCAGCGGCAGCAAAGGCTGCTACTGCCATGCTTGTTTCGGGCAAAGTGTGCGAGGATGTAAGCATTTGTACGCCTAAAGGAATTGTACTCGATTTGTTGGTTCAAAACATTGAATTACAAGCTAATTATGCCATTTGTGCCATAACGAAAGATGCTGGCGACGACCCCGATGTGACGAACGGAATTTTGGTTTATGCAAAGGTGTGTTTTAACAACAAAGGCATTATTCGTATAACTGGAGGTGTGGGTGTAGGCAGGGTTATGCGTAGAGGGCTGCAAGTGGAAGTTGGTCAGGCTGCCATTAACCCCGTGCCTTTGCAAATGATAAAAAGTGAGGTGCAACAAGTATTGCCTTTGGGACAAGGGGTTGATGTGGAAATTTCGATACCCGAAGGCGTTGAAATAGCACGCAAAACCTTGAACGAGCGCTTGGGTGTTGTGGGTGGGATTTCTGTTTTAGGCACTTCGGGCATTGTTACGCCCATGTCGGAGGAGGCTTTTAAAGATTCGTTGGCATTGGAGTTATCGGTTATTGCAGCGAAGGGTTTTAACGAAGTTGTGTTAACGCCAGGCAATTACGGACAACATTTTATTAGTTCTTATTTGCCTGATAGAACGGAAAATACAGTCACAACAAGCAACTTTATAGGCTTTATGCTACACGAAACGGTGCAACATGGTTTTAAAAAAGTATTGCTAGTGGGTCATATTGGTAAGTTGATAAAGGTTGCAGGTGGAATTTTTCATACGCATAGTAGTGTAGCCGATGCCCGAAACGAAATTATGGCTGCTCACTACATGCTTTATTCGGGGAATGCATCCGTATTTAAGCAACTTATGAGCTGTACTACCACCGAAGAGGCTGCTGAATTAATTGCTGAGAAAGGTTTTTTCGATTATATCTGTTCGTTGATTCAAAACCGATGTATAGAGCACGTAAAAGGAGCATTGGAAGTTGAAGTGATTTTGTTTTCGCAACTAGGTGGTTTGCTTGGGTCAACTGCTAATGCTAAAACAGTTTTGGATAATAAACAACACATGGAGGGAAATAAAGATGTGTAAAAAAATAAATATTTGTGGCATTGGCCCTGGAAATCCAGATTTAATACTGCCTGCGGTATTTAAACTTGTGGCGCAAGCTGACCTAATTGTTGGTGGCGAACGACAGTTAGCTACTTTTGATACGCAGGAAAAGCAGACTTTTGTGTTTCGCAAGAGTGTGCAGGAACTTATTGATATACTTAAAACCACTTCATGTCAACAAATAGTTGTATTGGTGTCGGGCGACACCGGTTTTCATAGTTTGTTGGCTAGCATACGGCCTCATTTTCAGTTAAGTGACTTGAATGTTGTTCCTGGAATTAGTAGCTATCAGTATTTTTTTTCTAAACTAGGGATGCAATATAATGATGCTTGGATAGGAAGTTTGCACGGTCAATCCATCGATTTTATTGCAAAATTAAATGAATACAAAACGGTTTTTTTATTGACTGACAAGACAAATAGCTGGCAACTTATTGCCAAAAAACTTTGTGAGAAAGGGCTCGGCGATACAATGATGTTTGTTGGAAACAGATTGTCGTATCCCGACGAAACAATTATTGAGTCAACAGCTTGCCAACTTCAAAATGCGGAACATAATTTTGACTTGTGCGCCGTTATTTTGCAAATAAAAAACGAATTAAAATGAACAAAAGCTACCAACAAATAACGCCTGGCATACCCGATAGTGAGTTTGTAAGAGGAAATGTGCCCATGACGAAAGAAGAGGTGCGTACTATTACAATTGCAAAACTCAAACTATGTAAGGATGATGTTTTTTTGGATATTGGCGCCGGAACAGGTTCTGTGTCGGTAGAAGTGGCACGCCTAATTCCTACGAGTAAAGTATATGCCATTGAGCATAAGGCCGAAGCGGTGGAACTAATTAAGCAAAATGCAGCAAAATTTGAACTGACAAATATTGAAGTTATTCACGCCAAAGCATTAGAGGCCTTGGAAAATGTAAATGGAGTAAACAAGATATTTATCGGTGGTTCGTCGGGGCAATTGGAGGGTATAATAAACTGGATAGTAACGAATTGTAGTGTTGGAACACGCATAGTTATAAATGCCGTTACACTCGATACCCTTTTCGAAGCAAAAAAACAGTTTGCGAATTCCGTTTTTTCGAAGCCTGAAATAATACAAATGGGCATTACAAAAGTTGAAACAGTAGCGGGTGTAGATATGATGAGAGCCCATTCGCCCATTTTTATTATAACAACTGAATTAATTAAAACAAAGAAAATTTGAATAATGAACGGAATATTTTACGGCATAGGCGTAGGGCCAGGCGACCCTGATTTGTTGACAGTGAAAGCTGTAAAGGTTTTGGCGCAAGTAGATGTGTTGGCCATACCCGAAAGTACCAAAGAGGGTGGGAGTGTAGCTTACGATATTGCAAAGCCGCATTTAAAATCGGATGTTTCTACATTGTCATTGACTTTTCCGATGATAAAAGACGAGGTGGCACGACAAAAGTTTCGGTACGAGAACGCAATGCTCATTAAAGAACAAATAGAGGCTGGAAAAAATGTAGCTTTCCTTACTCTTGGCGACCCATTGCTGTATAGCACTTATATTTATTTGTTGGATTATTTAAAAGATTCAGGTATTGAGATAGTTACCGTTCCTGGCATTTATTCTTTTAGCGCAATAAGCAGTGTGGCCAATTTGCCTATTGTAAAGGGCGACGAGAGTTTGGCTTTAATTTCGAGTTTCGACAAAAGCGACTGGAGTCATTTAAACCAATTTGATACCATTGTTTGCATGAAAATATCGAGCTATAATGAAGCGCTTTACAATGTGCTTAAAAACGATGGGACTTATTCCATGTTGCTAACAACTAATGCGGGTAAAACCACACAATACAGCAGCACAGATATAGAAGAATTGACTCATAAATTGCATTATTTCACAACAGTGATACTAACAAAAATAAACACATAAAACATCCATGTCCGAAATTTAAATTTAGGACACACAAAGGGATGGTGAAAAAAATAAATATAAACTGAATGCCCCATTCTTATTCCCCCTTTAGGGGGTTAGGGGGCAGTTTTAACAAGAAAAGATGATAGCCAAAGTATATTTTATAGGAGCTGGTCCGGGCGACCCTGAGTTAATTACACTCAAAGGACACAAAATGATTGGGCAGGCCGACGTTATTATTTATGCTGGTTCGCTGGTTAACCCACAAGTGCTAGCCAACCGCCGAGCCGAGTCGGAGGTGCACAACAGCGCGCACATGGATTTGGATGAAATAATTGCCGTAATGCAACAGGCTGTTAGTCAAAATAAGTCGGTGGCGCGGGTTCATACTGGCGATCCGTCAATTTATGGGTCGATTCGTGAGCAAATTGAAGAGCTCGACAAATTGAATATTGATTATGAAGTGGTACCAGGTGTAAGCTCATTTGTGGCTGCTGCGTCGGTTATTTGCAAAGAATTTACAGTGCCCGAAATTTCACAAACGGTTATTTGTACCCGTTTTGAAGGGCGTACGCCTGTGCCCGAATTGGAACAGATTCATTTGTTGGCTGCGCACACAACGTCGATGGCCA
>JAGNPC010000164.1 GCA_017989795.1 Paludibacter sp.
ATTCGCGACGTGGAAGCCGACACCTACGATGCTGAAACCGAACAACAAATAGCCGACGTGCAAGCCAAATCGAAAATTAAAACTTTCGACGAGCTAATTGACTCGCTTGAGCAATGGGAAATGTAGAATAAAAACGGTAAAAAAATACACCTTAAAAAATGAGTTGTTTGAGATATAAAATCAGACAACTCATTTTTATTTAATGCATTGTATTATTGAGCATAAATATAACTACCTTTGTAACCTTACACTAAAACAACATACATCCACTGCAATGACTGAAGCAAAAAAAGTACATCCTACCGAAAAAACAATATTACATCCGCGCAATAAACACCGTGAACGCTATGATTTTAAGCAGCTAACTATAACATGCCCTGAGCTTGGAAAGTATGTTAAGCCAAACGAATATGGAGATGAATCCATTGATTTTGCTAACCCAAAAGCGGTAAAATTTCTGAATCAAGCTTTGCTAAAACAGTTTTATGGTATCGGATATTGGAATATGCCGAACGGATATCTTTGTCCGCCAATACCTGGTAGAGCAGACTATATACACCATATTGCCGATTTATTAGGCAACTCCAATGGAGGCAAAATACCTGTTGGCAGCCATGTAAAGTGTATGGACATTGGCATTGGCGCTAGTTGTGTGTTTCCTATAATTGGCCACACAGCCTACGGATGGTCGTTTATTGGGTCGGATATAAGCAAAGATGCTTTAGAATCGGCTCGTAAAATTGCACACAACAACACCCAGCTTATTAAATACGTAGATCTTAGATACCAAGAAAATCCAAACGATATTTTTCATGGAATTATGCTTCGCAATGAACCCATTGATGTAACTATTTGCAATCCACCGTTTCATGCATCCATGGAGGAGGCTCAAAAGGCAAACATGCGAAAAATGAGCAGCTTAAATCACAAAAAAATCAGTACGCCAGTGCTTAATTTCGGCGGACAAAACAACGAGCTTTGGTGCGAAGGTGGCGAGGAACGTTTTGTACGTAACATGATACGCCAAAGCAAGCAATTTGCATCGAACTGCTTTTGGTTTACTACTCAGATTTCCAAAAAATCATTACTTCCAAGCGTGTACGAAGCACTTCAAAATGTAAATGCCGTTGAAGTAAAGACCATTGAAATGAGTCAAGGCACCAAATCGAGCCGCATTGTGGCCTGGACTTTCTTGAAAAAAGACCAACAGCACAACTGGCGCATGAGTAGATGGAATGCGATGTAAAGCCTTTTTTGGTGTTATTTACGACAAATAAGAATACTTAGTTCGTAAAGAAAATAGATGGGTGCTGCAACCACGAGCATGGTGAATGGGTCGGTAGTGGGTGTAATAATGGCTGAAAGAATGAGGATGACCATCACCGCTATATTACGGCCAGCACGGAGCATACCGCGATTAATGATACCCGCACGCGAAAGTAAGTAGGCGAGCACAGGCAGCTCAAATAGGATGCCGAGAGCAAAAATAAGCAGATACAAAGTAGCTAAATACGATTGCAGCGCAATGTGATTGGGAACGAGTGTAGATACTTGATACGAACCCAAAAAACGTATGGAGAGTGGAAAAATAAGCAGATAACTAACCAATGCGCCCAGATAAAAAAGGAACGACGACGACAGAAAAATGGCTGCAATGGTTGATTTTTCGTTGCTATAAAGGGCAGGCGCCACAAAGCGCCATATTTCGAACAACAAAAAAGGCACCACTAGCACCAGCGCAAAGGTAAATGAGGTGGAGATATGAGCCATAAACTGACCCGAAATATCGTAATTCACAAGCTGAAGTGTAAACTCACCAGGGCAGAGCGACGGCATTTTGAGCATCTCGCTGAGCCGACACATCCACTGATAGGTAATAAAACTACCGTCGAGTGGCGGTAGTATTATTGCATTGAAAACAAAATCTTTATTGCTAAAAATGATGGCAACAACCACAAATAGGAGTGCTATGATTCGGAGCAGCGACCATCGCAATACTTCGAGATGTTCCCAGAAAGTGAGTGTGCTTTCGGATTGTTTATTGCTAATAAAGGACATGAATGCGGGTTTTGCGATCAGGCTTTTTTGTTATCGTCAGTAGTGCTATCGGTTTTAATCTCCGTTTTAATATCATCTTCAATATCTTTAACGCCTTTTTTAAATTCGCTCACACCTTTGCCCAGTCCACGCATAAGTTCGGGTATTTTTTTACCCCCAAAAAATAATAAGGCTACCAATGCGATTAGAATAATTTCGGGCATGCCCAAAGCAAAAAGCAAAATACTAAGTAACATATTTTTAAGTTTATTAAATTTAAGAGTGCAAATATACTGATAATTTACAGCACATCCAATTAAAATCCAAAATCATCCACCTTTACATCCTCTACTTTGTCGGCTACAAGGGTTATAGAGGCGTGTGTAGGTATCCCTTCAACGTAAATTGCTTTGTGTGGAGCTGCCGGACAAACATACTCGCAACCGCCACAACCAACGCATATATCGGTTTTGGTAAATGGAATATCTAAACCATCAACATAAGGCACCATGCTTACAGCCTGCGTAGGGCAATGTTCGGAGCACGCTCCGCAATTGGTATTATCGGTAACAACAATGCAATTTTCTCTGATAAAGTGTACGATACCTGTTTGCGTGCTGTGTTTCGCTTCTTTTGTAAGGGCTGAAATAGCTCCCGTGGGGCACACGTCGGAGCAAAGGGTGCAATCGTAATTGCAAAAGCCACGTTCAAACGAGAGCACGGGCTGCATGATGCCTGCCAAACCGTACTCGGTAAAGGCCGGTTGAATAATTTGCTGCGGACATTTCGTTACGCAAAGGTGGCACGATGTACACTTGTGCATGAGATTAGAGTGGCTCATCGACCCCGGCGGACTGATTGGCACTTGGCGCTTGGCTTTGTTAGTGCTCGATGAAGCAAGCGGCAAAACATTAGAAGCCACAACCTGCCCTGCTGCTACCCCTACTCCACCCATGGCTAGTAAAAAAGTGCGTTTGCTTTTATCAACTTTAGGCGGTGTGTTTTTAACCATACCATAACGAAAGCTCATTGCTTTCTGCGAACAAACGTCCAAGCAATCGAAACAATTGATACAGCGACTGTAATCTATTTTATGATTTTTAGTATCAATACACGAGGCCTTACAGTTGCGACCACAACTGCCGCAAGAGTTACATTTATGCTCATCGATGCGAATTTTTAAAAGCGCATACTTGCTGAAAAAACCTAGTACCGTACCCACAGGGCAAATGGTGTTGCAGTAGTCGCGGCCATTTAATGCGGCCATCACCCCCACTCCCAACAAGGTAACGAGAGCAACTATGAGCGAAAATGCACTTGCTAAATACAGTGATGTGGCGTAAAAAGTATGGTTATCAAAGCTGCTAAAAATGGTCTCGAGTAAATTATTGCCTGCCATGTAAATAGGCTTAAAAACATGAACTGCCATTCTGCTAAAGGCACTATACGGATCGAGAAAGCCAACCAAAAAAGTGAATCCAGCAACGAAAGCTGCTAGGGTAATGCCCACAAACAACCATCGAAGCACCGTTTGCGCTTTGCGAAATTTGAAGCGTTTCTTCTTGCGTAGCTTGCGCGAAATAAAATTCACTACATCCTGATAAACACCCAATGGGCATACCGATGAACAATAAATGCGGCCAAACAAAAGGGTAGCAACTAAAACGCCTACTAGCACGGCCACATTTAAATTCAACAGTGCGGGTAGAAACTGAAGCTGCGCCACAGCATGAAATTGCATAGGAAGTAAATCGGCAAAGTCGAGAAGATAAAGTGATAAAATACTAAAAATAAATACAGAAACAACAATTCTTATTTTGCGAAGCATAACCAAACTCTTTTTTTCTTAAATCTTAATTCTTTTAATTTCCAAACTATTAAGCTTGGTAGTACCCAATTTATGTTCCTCGCCCTTACCAATGTGCTTTACAGTATCGAGAGGCATGTCGCGAGCTTGATTAAAAAAGGAGGTGGAAGCCGTATCAATAGCTACAATATTTTGAGATATAAACAGGCCTTTTGATAAAACAACATCAGCTTCCGATTTTCCACGAGGACCGTTGTTCTTCATTAGTCTATACGCATCTACCACATTGAGTACTGGTTTTTTATCAAGTGTACATACATCGGCTATGCACTGCTGGAGGTCGTTGGCATGAAAAAAGCCTCTATCCCAAACTATTCCCATGTGATTTTTCATGGCTATCGACATTTTGGCGCCGCCATGATTTTTGAGTACCGGTACATTAATCCATACATCGCTATCGAGAATGGCTTTGTGTACTTGCGTTGATTTTAGTTTTATACCTTTAGGCAATGCAACTGTGCGGTAATAGGATTCTTCGTGGGCAGGCATCATTTTGGCTCCAGCTGCTTTTGCAGCTTTTTCAATACCGCTGTTGGCATAGCATTTTTGCCAATTGTCGCAGGTGTGGTCAAAAACCACCACCTCCTTAGCACCTGCAGCAAAGCATTGACGCACAATCTCGCCCACTAATTCAGGGTTGGTATTAGCAGCAAGTTCAGGTATTTTATCCCAACCTATGTTTGGTTTTACAACCACGCGTTGGCCTTTTTTCACAAAACTTCCCATGCCGCCCAATTCGGCTATGCCTTTGCGAAACATATCAACGGGTGAACCACCCATAACGGCTACTAAGTCGTACTTTTCGGCTGCAGCTCCAGCTGCAAAATTTTGTGAAAGAAGCGTCATTGCATCCACTTCTTTAATGGTAAAGGCTGCGCCAGTAAGCGCAAGTGCCTTTAAAAAATCGCGTCTATCCATGCTGATTATTAGTTTAATAATGATTGCTGAAAATGCTGATTAGAAATAGGTATTTTTTTAAGCTAAACGCAAATATACAGTTTTTATTTTCACGATGTACACTGCTAGTGTAAAACGGCTTTAAATTTCATTTCTTTAATAGGCATGTCAATATTTTAATTTTTAAAAAACCATATAAAACAAATTTTGAAGAAGAGTTATTAGTTGCTGAAAAATACAAAATGATGAAGTTGGGAATAAAGACGCCTCTTATTGCAAGTTTTCCATTCCGTCCCAAGTGTGGGAAATTACAAAAAATGCATAAAAACACCCGTCCCACTATTGGGAAAGCCTAAAATATTCATTTTTAGGGTTTCCTAACTGTGGGACTGTTATAAATATGCATTTTTTGATCGTCCCAACTGTGGGACGACTACAAATATTCATTTTTTGACCTTTCCCACTGTTTGGATAACCGAAAATATTCATTTCTGCTCTCGTCCCAAGTGTAGAACGAGCATCAAAACAGCTTATTTCCGC
>JAGNPC010000165.1 GCA_017989795.1 Paludibacter sp.
ATTAACGATTTACCACTGCATTTTTGCTTCGATACAGGAGCTTTCGATATATCCATTTCGCAAACCGAAGTAGAATTTATGCTCAAAAACAAGTATTTAAGCAAATCGGATCTAAAGGGCAGTCAATCGTTTACAGATGCAACAGGTAAAGTGTCGGTAGGTACAAAAATTATACTCCGCAAAGTACAGATAGGCGATTTTGAGTTGAAAAACGTGGAAGCTTCTGTAGTACATACTAAAAACGCCCCACTGCTAATTGGGCAAAGCGCTTTAGGCAAATATGCTCAAATACTAATTGACAACGAGAAAAAAGACAATTACGCTAAGCGAGAAAAAATAAATAAAAATTTATAACCATGAAAACACAAATAAACCAAATTCTCAGTTACTTCAAACGCGTTTATCTACTATCGCTTAGCGCCGTAAAACAAGACAAAATAGCTTGGAAACAATTAAAAAAGTTGCACGCTGAAAGTGGTTGGAAGAGTGGTATTTACGAAAGCGAAATGCATATTATTACATCATTTGAAATTGGAAATGACAGCTCCGCAAAATTTGGGTATTCCATTGAGAATAAAGAATACCATTGCAGGGTAAATATTGTGGAGGACTATTTGCCCGAAATGACAACCGATTTATTTATATTAGCTGCTCATTTCAACAATTTACTCAACAAAGGAAAAGTGGAAATAGATGTCGACGACCGAATTGTGACCTACAGTTACAAATGCGATGTGCTGGTAACCATGTTATACTCTGGCGAGTTTTACGATAGAATGCTCATCCATCATAGTACTTCAAAAGATATTTATTGGGCTTTTGATAAGTTGATAAACGAAAACGAAGAACCAGCCTTTATAATTTCCGACTTATTAAACAAAAACAAGGAGGAAATTAAAGACTGAAAACATGTGTTTTAAAATCTGCGCATACCTACGAAAACAATAAATATACTTCGTAGATTTGTGCAAAACATAATCTAATTTACTAGTAAGGGTCAAGTGATTTCTTAACTGCAAGTCCAATTAAACCGTATCAATGTATTTAATAAGTATTATTCTCGAGCATCTTACCGTAAAATATTTTACTTAAATTCTATTAAATGCAATGTTAAAAAATAATGAACTTTGGTTGATGCTATACAGTTTGGTTGGTTTTTACAAATAAATTGAATATCTTAGCATCTGTTTTGAATATATAAGGTATAAAAATACAGATTAATTATAACAAATGATTGTAAAATCGAAAATGAGAGGTTTTATAAGCCTCACTACGCACCCTGTTGGATGTGAATTCAACGTCGGCAAACAAATAGAATACGTTAAGAAAAAGGGATTGATCAATGGTCCTAAAAAAGTATTGGTAATCGGTGCCTCAACAGGCTTTGGACTCGCTTCGCGCATCACAAGTGCCTTTGCTAACCAAGCTGCAACCATCGGTGTTTTCTTCGAAAAAGAACCTCAACCTGAAAAAACGGCAACAGCAGGCTGGTACAATTCGGCTGCTTTTACAAAATTTGCACTAGCGCAAGGTTTATATGCAAAAAATATCAATGGAGATGCTTTTTCGGACGAAATAAAACGTAAAACCATCGAACTTATCAAAGCTGACCTCGGTCAGGTGGATATGGTGGTGTATAGTTTGGCTTCTCCCGTGCGCACACACCCAGTTACTGGTGTAACTCACCGCTCGGTACTGAAACCAATTGGTCAACCCTACACCAACAAAACAGTTGACTTTCATAGCGGAAACGTTACAGAAGTAAGCATTGATCCTGCTAACGAGGAAGAGATAGCTAATACCGTACAAGTCATGGGTGGCGAAGACTGGGAAATGTGGATCAATGCTATGCAAGAAGCGGGCGTTTTGGCCGAAGGCGTAA
This sequence comes from Paludibacter sp., assembly GCA_017989795.1. Lineage (GTDB taxonomy): Bacteria > Bacteroidota > Bacteroidia > Bacteroidales > Paludibacteraceae > Paludibacter. The sequence continues at coordinate 1,883 of JAGNPC010000165.1, forward strand.
TAACCATGGCTTATTCGTACATTGGACCATCTGTTACAGAGCCTGTGTATCGCAAAGGAACCATTGGAATGGCCAAAGATCACCTCGAAGCGACTGCTGGTAAACTAACTGAAAGCCTTGCTGGTTTAAACGGAAAAGCTTATGTGTCGGTTAATAAAGCATTGGTAACCCAAGCAAGTTCGGCTATCCCTATCATTCCACTTTATATTTCTATATTATTTAAAGTAATGAAGGCAAAACACATACACGAAGGCTGTATTGAACAAATTCAACGACTGTATGCCGACAAACTATTCAATGGTGGCACTGTACCAACCGACGAAAAAGGACGCATACGTGTGGATGACTGGGAAATGCGCGACGATGTGCAAGCCGAAGTTGCCGAATTGTGGGAAAATGCTACAAGTGAGTCAATTCACCACATTGGCGATTTAAATGGCTATGGTCGTGAATTTAAAAAGCTATTTGGTTTTGGTTTCAATGCTGTGGATTATCACCAAGATGTAAACGAAATGGTTGAAATTGAAAATCTAGTATAAAGATTCAAACATATAAAAGCGCCATTGCAATTCAAGAGAATGCAATGGCGCTTTTTTTGGTAATAACTTACGCTAATATTGTAGGAATTGCTGGCATTTTTCGTTTAATCTCAGTTAACTTGAGTTTTCCTGAGTCGGTAAGCGAAAAAAACATATTTCGCTTATCTGTTGCCCCCAACATACGTTGAATGTAACCTTTTTTTTCGACAGTGCCTATCACTTTTGAACAGTTTGAGCAGCTCATATCTACTTTCGAAGCCAATTCGGTGGATGTAGCTTCACCCTCCGAAATACAGCAAAGCAACATGCCCTCTTTGAGCGTCAGCCCTAGGGCTTTTTCGAAATCACTTTCAAAAAGCTCCAAGGCACGCTGTATATCTCTTATTTTACAAAGTGGGTTTTCCATATCTTTATTAGATAAATAAATTCACATTCGACTCTTCGGCACGTTCCATATAAGCAGCTACACCACCTATATTTACATTGTCGAGCAATTCTTCGGCCTTCACTCCCATCACATCCATCGACATTTGACAAGCAATAAATTCCACTCCATTGTCGATAGCTTGCTGACGCAATAATTCCAACGAATCGATACCCCGTTTTTTCATAATAAAACGCATCATAATGCTTCCTAAGCCAAACATATTCATTTTTGACAAGGCTAGTTTGGTTGAATCGGATGGTAACATCATGCTAAACATTTTCCCGAAAATATCTTTCGATACGGCTGGTTTCTCTTGTTTTTTGATGGTATTTAATCCCCAAAAAGTAAAGAACATTGTTACTTTTTGACCTGTAGCTGCAGCACCGTTGGCCAACACAAACGAAGCCAAGGCTTTATCCAAATCGTCGCTAAACACAATCAGCGTTTTGCCTTTTGCTGATTGATGTACCTGAACGCCAGCGGCATCCAACACTTCCACTTTTGCTGCTTTCTCAATAATCACAGAATATTTTCCAGCTTCAGCTTGCTGTGTAATCATTCGGTTACCTGTTATATTACACCAAGCTTGTGCATCGCGCGTAAAACCAGCATCGGTAGCCACCATTTCTATACGGTCGCCATTCTGCAGCTCGTCAATCGACTTTTTCATCTTCAAAATTGGACCTGGACATTGCAAACCACAAGCATCTACTTTCAAGAATTTCTTAACGGGTTTAGGACTTTGAATATCTAAATCCAATTCCTGATTGCGTTTTTCTTGTGTTCCAAGTAGGGTGTTGTTCTGAATTTTATAACGCGCTGCATTGAATGTTTTCAAACCTCCAGATAGATTTACAACTTTCGTAAATCCTCGTTGAAGTAGAATGTTTGAGGCTAAATAGCCACGTAAACCAATGGCGCAATATACAATAATGGTTTTATCGGTAGGTATTTCGCTTAAACGATCACGCAAATCATCCAATGGAATGTTTACAGCACCTTCAATCATACCTAAGCTAGCTTCATCTTCGGTGCGTACGTCTAACAAAAACACTTCATCGCGATTCGCTTTTTCCACATCCTGCCAATAAATAACAGGCATTTTACCCGAAATAATATTTTGAGCCACATAGCCAGCAATGGCAATCGGATCTTTAGCTGAAGCAAAAGGCGGTGCATAGGCATGTTCTAAGCTAATCAAGTCGTAAATGGTTTTGCCATTTTTCATTAATACAGCTATCTGGTCAATGCGTTTATCAACCCCAACATACCCTACTATTTGTGCTCCAAGTAGCAATCCCGATTGCGGATCAAAATTGATTTTGATGCTCATGGGCATAGCTCCGGGATAGTATCCTGCATTTGAACCTGAGTGTGTTGTGGATGTTTTAAATGCAAGATTCTGACGATTCAACAGGTTTTCGTTCATCCCTGTTGCGGCTACCGTTAAATCGAACACTTTGGCAATCGATGTTCCTATTGCTCCCTCGTAAGTCAGTTTGTTGCCCAAAACCATATTGTCGGCAACAATGCGCCCCTGACGATTAGCCGGCACAGCCAAGTAGTTTAACCACGATTGACCTGTGATTGGGTGTTTAAACTCAATGGCATCGCCCACTGCGTAAATATCTTTTTCGGATGTTTGCAAATAATCATCTACCCAAATACCACCCGCTTCACCGGTTTTAAGTCCAGCACCTTTAGCTAAAGTTACTTCCGGGCGAACACCTATCGACAGAATAACCAAATCGGCATGCAGCACTTTTCCACTTTTGAAAAATACATCAAGCCCTGTGCCTTTGTGTTCAAAGCCTGTTACGGTTTCGTTGAGATACAAGTTAACACCTTTTTGATTCAAGTGATCGTGAACCATAGCAGCCATCGGGAAATCAATAGGCGTCATCACCTGAGATGCCATTTCAACTATCGATACTTCTGCTTTTAAATGGTGAAGGTTTTCGGCCATTTCTAACCCAATAAACCCTGCACCAATAACCACAGCGTGGTTTACTTTGTGTGTGTTTACATATTTCTTAATAGCATCGGTATCAGCCACATTGCGCAAAGTAAAAATACCCTCGCTATCAATTCCTTTCAACGGCGGACGTACAGGCGTTGCACCTGGCGATAGTAACAGCTTATCGTACGACTCAACACCTGTTTCGTTTTTCGAATTACGAAACGTAATCTCTTTGCGGGCAGGATTGATGGCAATCACCTCTGTTTTTACCCGAACATCCACGTTAAAGCGCTTTCCAAACGACTGAGGTGTTTGCAAAAACAACTTATCGCGCTCATCAATTACTCCTCCAATATAATAAGGTAAGCCACAATTGGCATACGATATATCATTTCCTTTTTCGAATAAAACTATTTCAGCTTGTTCGTCGGCTCTACGAATACGTGCTGCAGCTGTTGCTCCCCCTGCTACAC
>JAGNPC010000166.1 GCA_017989795.1 Paludibacter sp.
AGTTGAAAAAGCTATGAAACAGATGGGTTCATCTACATTTAGAATTAAGCGATTGCCTAAACCTACAGCCTATCTTATAGATAAATCTGGAAATCAAAAGCAAGGTGGAAGTCTTAGTCCTGATGAATTGAAAAACTGCTCGCTTATTGCAAGTTATGGTAAAGATGAATTAGTAAAAGCCAATTTTACCATTGTATCATTTACAATGCTAGCTGATGGTTACCCTGTCAAAAATGTAGAAGGTTCTAAAATTGACGCTGCATTTATTTCTAAATTAACTAAAGGAAAAACATTAATTTTTAGCAATATAATAGCAAGAGGTCCTGATGGTTATAATCAGAATCTTGGTGTGATGATTGTAAAGATGGGTTAGTATTTAAAATATATATTGGATATGAAAAAAATATTGTTAATATTCATCGTTTTTGTATCGATGACTACTGTTTTGAAAGCGCAAAAGGAAGAGGTGCTGCCATTTTTTGATAAGAGTGGTAGAATAGCCTCTCAAGTTGACGAAATGAAGTCTTTGGCTGATACCATTGCTACTATTAATCATCGTCGCGATGATATTGTATGGTCTCGTATTGTGTATCGTGTAATTGATGTGCGCGAAAAACAAAATAGTCAGATTTATTACCCTTTAACACCGACTGTAAAGTATAAGAATTTGCTACGCATAATTCTTGAAGCAGCAGTTAATGATACTTTAAAGGGCTACGAAAAGAAAGATGAAGACATTCAGCCGGCATGGGATAAAGCGCCTATTTGCAAAGAACGATTTAGTGAATTTTTTATTGAATGCTCTGTTGATTCTGCGGAAAAAACAGTCAAACCAAACCCTTGTGTTAAAAAGGACGAGCTGACTAACAAGCCAATTATTGATGATTATCAGTTTAATCCATATTGTAAGAAACAATTAAAGTATGTGGTTCAAGAAATTGTATTCTTCAATCGTCATTATTCTAAGATGTATACCAAAATTTTGGCTATTGCACCTGTTTATATCTATAATGAAATTAATATAAACAAACAGCTTGCTGGTGTGATGAGTAAATCGGGTGAGGATATCTGGAATTTCTTCCAGAGTTCAGTTGTTTGCTGGTTCTCTTACGATGATTTACGTCCCTATTTAGCTAAACAGTTGATTATACCAAATGGTAATGAAAATCAGCACATGACATTTGATGATTTCTTCTCTCAACGTTTGTATCATTCTTACATTTTAGGAGATAGCAATATGTTTGATAAAGTTCTATTACGTACGTATACTGATCCAATTAGTTTACGCCGAGAGCAACAGCGTATTGAAAACGAATTGCTTAATATAGAGCAAGATATTTGGGAACAATAATATACCGACATAAAAAAAGCGAACTTAAAAGTTCGCTTTTTTTATGTCGGTATGTTTGTTTTCAAGTCGAAATTATTCGAAATTTTTTTGTATTTGTAGAGCAATACTTGTCATCTCTTCCGTGCTCAGTTCAACAGCTTTATTTTTGAAATTCATATCCGATTCCGTTTGGATAGGAATTAGGTGAATATGTGCATGTGGAACTTCAAGTCCAATTACTGTAAGACCTACTCGTTGGCAATCGATACTTTTTTTAATTGCACATGCTACTCGTTTTGTAAACAGCATCATTGATGCTAAGGTGTTGTTGTTTAAATCAAATAAATAATCTGTTTCTTGTTTTGGTATAACCAATGTATGCCCTTTAGTAAGTGGGCGTATATCAAGAAATGCAAAGAATTGTTCATCCTCTGCAATTTTGTAACATGGTATTTCACCTAATACTATTTTACTAAATATAGTCATATTAATACCGTTGTGTGGATTATAAGCTTATTTCCATTACTTCAAACTCCATAACTCCCGATGGTACTGTAACAGTGGCTTTATCGCCAATTTTTTTACCCAAAAGGCCTTTAGCTATAGGTGTAGTTACCGATAGTTTTCCTTCTTTTAGGTTAGCTTCGCTCTCTGATACTATTAAATAGGTCATTAGCTGATTTGATTTTGTGTTTCTAATTTTCACACGTGTCAAAATTTGCACTTCACTTGTGTTTATTTTCGATTCGTCAATCATACGTGCCGACGCAATAGTATCTTTTAGTATCGAAATTTTCATTTCTAACATACCTTGAGCCTCTTTTGCTGCATCATATTCAGCATTTTCCGATAAATCACCTTTGTCACGTGCTTCACCAATTTGTTTTGATATTGCTGGTCGCTGCACGCGCTCCAATTCGTTTAAATCTGCAACCAGTTTTTTATAACCTTCAGCGGTCATATAAGCTACTGCCATAATTATTTTATTTTAAATGAGTTATTAATATATAAATAAAAAAGAATTCCGACGTTATGCCGGAACTCTTGATGTTATTTTATGCAAATATACAAGCAATTTTTAGATTATCCAATTATTTTGTACTTTTTGTAGCTGTTTTACTTTCCGAACGCAACTAGTATTTTCTGTTGAAAATTTCGGATGCTATGAATGCAGCACGTATCTCATCTTGGTTATTGATGTCAAATATTGGTTTTTGTATTTCAGTCTCTATTTGTTTTTGACTTGCTTTTGAATTCAGTTTTTGTTTGTTGTCAGCTTTTTTAGCTCTAAGTTTACTAGTATCTTTCGTGTTGTCGTAATTTGACATTCCTTCAAGAGATGTGAATGTGGTTTGATAATTTACGTTTTCACTAGTTGTTTTATCCTCAAGTATTATTGGTTGAGCTGTTGTGCTGATATCGCCCGGAAATTCTTCTTCGTATACTTCTACATATTCTTCATCTTCGTTTTGATCGGGGTATGGAAAATCAACTACTTCTTGTTTCTTTTTGATGCTTTTTAAAATACCACTAACCACAGCAACAGCAATCATTATAATATATGTGTAATCTCCTAGGCTTTCCATATTTTGCAGTTTTAAATGATAATAAGCTTACAAATATACAACTTTGCATTAGATATACAAAAAAAACAATGGGTAACTTCACAGCCACCCATTGCAACATTTTAACCTAAACCTTAACTATGAAAAATTTATCTGTTTGTTTACATTGCAAAGATGCACATTTTTACATGTATAATGCAAGTATTTTGAGTTAAATAATGTGAATGCGGTGAAAATAATTTTTTTGAATCTCTTTTAGCTTAATGTTGTTTGAGTTAGTGATAGATTGTTTGTTTATCATTTAAAATTTGTAATTTAGCATTCTTTTTTATACTTTCTCGTTTTATACTTTCTCGTTTTATAATCTAATCATTTATTAAATGAATTCATTTCTTTATCGCGTAGCTGAAAAGTATTATTTTGAAAATAAATATGAAATATCAAATTTTACATTTGTATTTCCAAATAGACGTGCAAGTTTGTTTTTTCAAAAATACTTATCCGAAATTTGCACCTCAGCTCTTTTCTCTCCTGAGCTTATTACTATTAATGATTGTTTTGCAAGGGGTTCAAATTTATTACCTTCAGATAGATTAAGTAATTTGTTTCGTATTTATAAAATTTATCAACGTATTAGCGGTACGCAAGAGACTTTTGATTCGTTTGTTTTTTGGGGCGAAATGTTGTTGAATGATTTTGATGAAGTGGATAAGTATTTGGTTGATGCAGCTCAATTATTTAGGAATGTTACCGAATTAAATGAAATTGAACAGTTGTTCGAGATTTTATCGGACAGGCAGATAGCGGCAATTCGACAATTCTGGACGAACTTTATACCTGTGTCTGACGAAACTACAAAAGAACAGTTTTTATCAACATGGAAAGTGCTTAATCTAGTATATGATACTTTTACCAGCGAGTTACAAAAGGAGCAGATGGGGACTGAAGGTATGATTTGTAAATCGGTAATTGAAAGGTTAACATCGAAAGGGATTTTTGAACAATGGCAAGGGAAACAATTTGTATTTGTTGGTTTTAATGCGCTTAACCCTTGTGAAAAAGCTTTGATGCATGCTCTTCAGAAACATGGCATGGCTGACTTCTATTGGGATTACGAAGCGGACTTTCTAAAAGATCCTGAGAATCCAGCATCGCTTTTTTATGCCGAAAATACGAGTATGTTCCCAAGTAAGTATGCTTTACGACAGGTGCCCTCTGATTTACACGATAAAGAGTTTAAGCTTGTTGGCATTCCGTCGGCTGTTGGTATTACTAAGTATGTATATAGCGAACTCGAAAGCTATAATTCGCCGTTAGTAACTGCAGATAAATGGCTCAGAACGGCTGTGGTTATGGCCGACGAAAATTTATTGTTGCCTATGTTGTATGCTTTTCCGGCAAATGTAGATAAAATTAATATTACCATGGGTTATCCGTTAAGCTCTACACCTGTTGCAGGTTTAGTTGCTCTTTTTCAGGATTTAAATCTTCGGAAGCGAGTTTCGAACGGTAGAGTTTATTTTTATCATAAAAACATATCTGATATTCTTAATCATCAGTATATTTCGCAGCTGTTTAAAAAAGATGCCGAATTCATTTTAACTGAAATAAATCGTTATAATAAAATATATGTTGATGCTGCAGAATTACATTTAAATCCATTTTTTAGTTTTGTTTTTTCGGAAATATCGTCGGCTGATCAATTTTTATTATATCTTATTGAAATACTAAGTACTCTTGAAAAGGCATGGCATAGTGCATCAACTTCAGAAAATAAGTATCTTCTTGAGCGTGATTTCTTGTTGCAGTATCAAATGACATTAACACGTGTATCAACCATACTGCATGCCAATAAGGATGTTGCTGATATAAGTGTGGAAACGCTTGGAAAGATAATTAAACAATTAATTGCAGGCGTATCTATTCCTTTTGTTGGTGAGCCGTTGGATGGGTTACAGGTGATGGGGATGTTGGAATCGCGTGGGTTAGATTTTGAACATTTAATTATCACAAACTTCAACGAAGGTGTTTTTCCGAAAAAGAGTAACCAGAACAGTTTTATACCTTACAACCTCCGTCGAGGGTTTGGGTTACCAACCTACGAAATGCATGATGCTATCAGTTCTTATAATTTTTATAGGTTGATTCATAGAGCTCAAAAAGTTAGTTTCGTGTTTGATGCTCGTTCCGATGGTTCGCAGAGTGCTGAGGTTAGTAGGTATATTAATCAGCTGAATTATTTATATGGATTGACCATAAAGCCTCAAGCTATAAACTACGATATTAGCTTTGCTCAAGCACTGCCAATAACTGTTAGTAAATCGCCCGAAGTGATGCTGAAAT
>JAGNPC010000167.1 GCA_017989795.1 Paludibacter sp.
GTGAGCGTTAGGTAGCCATAATTGTTTGGCGAGCGAAACATTTGGCGGTTGGGAGCTAGGTTGGTGTTTTCGCTCCATGTTTGTGCTTGTTTGTAGAGACTTTTCTGAAAGGTGAAGCCTGCTTGCAAGTTGTATTTTGCCGACGGAACCACTTTAGCTTCGAGGTTGATACCTCTCACCACCGCTCCTGAGCCATTTTTTCGCATCAATATGGTGTTTCCATCCGAATCGGTACCTACTTCATGTAAATAAAACACATCATTGATATCGGTGTAAAAAGCCTCCACCAATAGGTTTGTTTGAGTTTTGCCAAACGATTTGTAGAAATCGGCCGAAAGGCTGTAACTTTTAGAGTTTTCGGCTTTTAAATTTGGGTCAAGCTGTATGAGTTGTACGGCACCACCTACGGCTGTAATGTGCAAATCCTCGTCGAATGCTTGCGGTGCTCTAAAGCCGCTGGCGTAGCTCGCACGCAGGTTTACCCATTCGGTAGGGTTGTAGCGTACATTTACACGCGGACTGAAAATGTGGTTCTTAATCTGATTATGTTTATCGAATCGGAGGCCAAATAGCAAGCTCCAATGTTTGTTTTTCCATTCGTTTTGGGCAAAAATGCTGGCAATATTTACTTGTTGATCAATGTTGCGGTTGTAGGCCAACTGGGTATCTATTAATTTATTGTAGCTAAATTCGCTGCCTACGGTAAAGTCGGCAGGCATAAAAAGTAACTTGCTCATGGCATAAGCGTACTGAGCACCAGTTACAATGGCTAGATCATCGGTTTTGCCATAAGCGTTGGGGTTTTGACCCGCACCATAGTAGCTTGTTCGGTCGGTTTTTTGGGCCGAACTGTACAGGTTGAAACGATGCTTGTTGTCGGGCGTAAAATACTCCCATTTCAGACCGCCGCTGTTAATGTTGTGGTCGGTTTGCTCGGTAATATCTGCATTGTGTGCCGGTAGGTCGAGATTATTACCACCTCTGCGGAACTCACCCAAGTTATGGTATTCGAGCGTGAGTTTGCTTTGCGTACTTGTTTTGAAATAACTACGGAAACCCACGTTACGAGCTTTTATTACCCCAATTTCGGTAAATCCATCGTTGTTAGCATCCCATCCTTCACGTTGTCGGGTAGAGCCGTAAATGCTAACTCCCGTCTTGTAATCGTCGGATACTAAGGCGGCATTAATTGAGGTGTTGATATCGGCTTTTGTGCCTGCTATGAGCATGCTCGAATTGCTGATGGTAAGCGAATTGTTGAGCGGCTCTTTGGTAATAATATTAATGGTTCCTGCTATGGCATTTGACCCAAATAAAGCAGAGCCTCCTCCTCGCACCACTTCTACACGGTCAATCATATTTGTAGGTATCTGTTCTAATCCATAAACGCCAGCAAGGGCACTAAATATAGGTCGGCTGTCAATAAGAATTTGTGAATAAGGCCCTTCGAGGCCATTAATGCGCACCTGTTGGAAACCGCAGTTTTGGCAGTTGTTTTCCACCCGCAGTCCTGGCTGAAAGTTAAGTCCTTGCGCCAGACACACCGAGTTGGTCGATTCGAATAACTTGCTGGTAAGCACATTTACTATGTTTGAAGCTTCGCGACGTTTTGTTTCATTTCGGTTGGCGCTCACCACCACATTGTCGAGCATAATTGCATCTTCTTCGAGTTCGAATTTTAGTTCTAATGTTTTGCTTTTCTGAATTTTAATTTTTTGTTCAATGGTTTTGTAGCCTACAGCCGATACGACTAGAGCATGTTCGCCAGTTGGTAGGTTTTTTAGGTTGAAATGGCCTGTGGCATCGGTTGCAGTACCTATGTTGGTGCCTTTTAAAGAGATAGAAATATATCCTAAGTGTTCATATGTGGCTTTATCTACGGTGTGTCCGCTAATGTTTGCATTGGTTGTTGTTTCACGTATGCTAGTTGAGCCTTCATTGCCTGTAAGTTTGTAATTTGTTTGTGCTATGACTAATTGAGTTGCACATATAGTGAGTAAGACCGTTTTTATTATTCGTTTCATAACTGATTTTATATAAATACGTGTATGTGATTAGTGCGTTCTGAATATGTTTCAGAACGAAAATTGTAGAGTGATTGACTGAATGTCAATTATTTAATTTATAAATGCTAGTGTGTTAATGAGGTAGGGGGAGGGCGCGTAAAATTTCGGAAATTATACGCTGAATTTAAATTGATACTTGAAGAAGCAGTAGTAATAATTCGTAATAAAAAAGACGCTTTTAAAGCTAAAGTAGCTAATGTGGCCGATTTTGCATTAAAGTGGGATAGTAGTTGAATTATGTTTGTGCCATCGGCGCCATGACTGTGATTCTCGCTTGAAGAGAAAGGGTGCGAGTGAACAATTAGCACCCCATTTACTATGTGCTTGTGTTTAAAGAAACTAATACTCACAAAGAAACCAACAAAAAGCAAAAGTAGCAGCATGGCTGTGCTTTCGCGAGGGGTTGTATTTCTATTTTTTTTTGTTGTAAGCATTGTTTGTTTATTTATAATGCAAAGATACGCATATTACATTTCGTTTTGATTACGTATCTAATCACTATTTATAGGTATATTTTTTTCTTTTCAATTAGTAATAATTCGCTACCTTTGTACGTTAATTATAGTATATATTGTGTTTGTTTTATTAAAACTCAATGTAAGTAACTGTATTTTAATAGTAAACGTCGAAAATGTGTCTATGAGTTTTATCTACTATTTGTCCATTCTTATTGCATTGTTTTTATTTCAACTTGCGTACTTTCAACTAGCCGATACGTTTAATATTATAGATAAACCAAATCAGCGAAGTTCACACACCAAAGTAACCCTAAGGGGTGGAGGTGTTGTGTTTTATGCTGGGGCTTTAGTTTTTTATATTAGCAGTGGTTTTTCGTATTCGTTTTTTATGTTGGGTCTTACACTTATAGCAGCTGTGAGTTTTGCCGACGATATTCGCCCACTTTCATCCAAACTCCGTTTACCCGTGCATTTTGTCGCCATGGCTCTCCTTTTTTACGAGTGGGGCTTGTTTTATCAACCTTGGTATTTCTCACTTCTAGCATTAGTTTTATCGGTAGGAATTGTAAATGCATACAATTTTATGGATGGTATTAATGGCATTACTGGCGCTTATAGTGTTTCGGTTTTGCTGGCTTTGCTTTATGTAAATACAAGTGTACATCCATTTATTGCAAATGAATTTATTTATTTAATGTTGATGGCTGTGATGGTGTTTAACTTTTTCAACTTCCGCACCAAAGCACGCTGTTTTGCAGGCGATGTGGGTTCTGTAACGATAGCTTTTTTAATCGTTTTTTTACTTGGAAAATTAATTTTAAGCACAGGGGATTTTAGTTATATCTTATTTTTGGGAGTGTATGGTGTTGATGCTGTTTTAACCATAATTCATCGTATAATGCTTAAAGAAAATATACTTGAAGCACACCGTAAGCATGCTTATCAGCTTATGGCTAATGAGTTGCGTATGCCACATTTGCGGGTGTCAGCTTTATACGCAAGTATTCAATTGCTTGTGTCATTTTGTGTCGTTTGGTTTCCGATAGTGGCATTTGTGCTTATTTTGATATTAGGATTTGGTTATGTGTTGTTTAAACGTAAATATTTTCATTTACATTTAAATAACTAGCATTTTGAAAATTTTATATTTATAGCTTATGAAAATAATAGATACTGCTTTACTCGATAAACTAACAGAGCAAGCCGAGGGGAATGAACGATTACGTAAAAACTATAACTTACATAGATCGTTAAACGATCATGTACAGCGTTTATTAAATGCGCTCGAGCCAGGAACCGATTTGCCTGTACACAGACACTTGCATACCGACGAAACTTATGTGCTGCTTCGTGGAAGTCTCAATGTGTTGCTCTATAATGAAAAAAAACAATTAGTGCAAACCGTCCCATTGAATCCTAAAACTGGCAAGCATGGCGTGTCGATACCGGCAGGACAGTGGCATACGGTGGAAGTGCTCGAAAAAGGAACCGTTATTTTTGAAATAAAACAAGGGCCTTATTCGCCACTCGAAATGGGGGATATTATGAATGTATCCTAATAATTAAAGGCTATTATAGTAGGGAATATCGGCTAAAAATTGATATTTTGATTGCAGATTGTCTACCACGCAAGCAAAATGTTCCATGCCGTTGCTTATTATTAGGTAGCCAACATTGAGTTTCGAATTGTATGTAGCAGCCTGATCAAAAGTGTCTTGGCCTAATTTTATGGTCGGAGCTTTAAACTCTATTATCATTATGGGTGTGAATGTTGTGTTGTAAATCACGGCATCGCACCTTTTTTTTAAACCATTAATATTTATTTCTTTTTCAATAGCAATTTTACTTTCGGGGTAGCTTCGTTGTTCTATCAAAAACCGAATGAAATGTTGGCGTACGTACTCCTCGGGTGTAAGTGCAACAAATTTTTTTCGAATCGTATCAAAAATTAATTGTTTATTGTTGTGAATTTTCATTCTGAATTTATACTCCGGTAGGTTCAATTGCCACATTTTTATTACTTTTGTTTGGCGAATGCATCGGCATCCCAATTTTTAGGCGAAATTACAAAGTATTCATCAAAACTCAAAACGAACCATTAAAATAGATTTGTATGTCACTAAAATCGAAACGAGATATAGTAGAAAACTGGTTGCCACGCTACACAAAGCGTCCGCTCAACGAGTTCACCGAGTATGTATTGCTTACTAATTTTAATAATTATGTAGAGCTTTTTGCTGAATGGTTCGATGTGCCCGTATTAGGACGCGATGGAACTATGATCAATGCCTCGGCCAACGGAATTACCATTATAAACTTTGGCATGGGTAGCCCCAATGCGGCCATTATTATGGATATCTTGTCGGCCATTGAACCTAAAGCAGTTTTGTTTTTAGGTAAATGTGGTGGCTTGCGCGATAAAAATAAAATTGGCGATTACATATTGCCAAGTGCTGCAATACGCGGCGAAGGTACTTCGAACGATTATTTTCCACCTGAAATACCTGCTTTGCCAGCATTTAGTTTACAACGTGCAGTGTCGTCGAACATTCGCGATTTTGGCAAAGATTACTGGACAGGCACTGTTTATACCACCAACCGCAGGGTGTGGGAACACGATATAAAGTTTCGTGATTACCTACGTGCTACTCGTGCTATGGCCATAGATATGGAAACAGCAACACTTTTTTCGGTAGGATTTTATAAC
>JAGNPC010000168.1 GCA_017989795.1 Paludibacter sp.
ATTACTTTCGGGCGTAAAGTCGCTCACTATAACCCCCGCTTTTTTGTAGCCATAGCCCGCCTTAAAAATTCGCTCCAAACCCATCACTGCAAAGTGCACCAGCTCTATCGACGAGTTCGTAGCAAAGGGCAGCTTAATTACGATGTTTTTGCTGTACTGCGGCTGATCCTCTCGAAAACCGTTGGTGTGGATAAACACCATCACCGCATTGCAGCACGACTGCTGCCGGCGCAACTTCTCCCCACACGACACCGCAAAACTCGCCACACGCTCCTTTATCAACGCAAAATCCGTATAATTACCATCGAAGGTACGCGTAGTAGCAATACTTTTTTTATCCTTCACATCCTCCATCTGCAAAGTCGGCACACCCTCCAAATCATGTTTCAGACGCAACCCTACCACCGTCATCACATCGCGCACCCACTTGTCGCTCAGTTGCGTAAACTGATAAGCCGTCAGCACATTCATCTCCTGCAATCGCCGCGCATGACGCCTACCAATGCCCCACACATCCTCTATTTTCAACCACTTAAGCGCTTTCAGGCGTTGCTCCTCTGTTTCAATTTTGTACACACCCCCCGTACGTTCCGTAAATTTTTTAGCAATCCTATTAGCCGCCTTGGCCAACGCTTTGGTCGGAGCAAAACCCACCGACACCGGAATACCCGTCCACTGCAACACCCGCCGACGCATCTCCCGCCCAATCGCCTCCAAGTCGTGCAGCTCAAAACCCGAAAAATCCAGAAAAGCCTCATCAATACTGTAAATCTCCATCTTCGGACTAAACCCAGCCAGCACCGACATCACACGGTGACTCATATCGCCATACAGCGCAAAGTTCGACGAAAACACCGCCACCCCATTCCGCTCCACCAAGTCCTTAATCTTAAACGCCGGCGCCCCCATCGGAATCCCCACCTCCTTCGCCTCGTTGCTACGCGCAATCACGCACCCATCGTTGTTCGACAGCACCACCACCGGCCTACCCACAAGCGACGGATTAAACACCCGCTCACACGAAGCATAAAAATTATTACAATCAATCAATGCAAACATCACAGCGCCTTAATAACATGCGTTACTACCCCCCAAATCATCAAATTATTACCCTCCACCACCTGTATCGGCTGAAAGTTCTTATTCGCCGGCATCAGCCACAGCCCCTCACCATCCTGTTTAATACGCTTCACCGTAAACTCGCCATCCACATAGCAAATCGCAATTTTACCATCACACGCCTCAATACTCTTATCCACAATCAGCAAATCGCCATCAAAAATACCCGCATCCTTCATCGAGTCACCCTTCGCCCGCGCATAAAACGTCGCCGCCGGATGCTTAATCAAGTGCTTATTCAAATCAATACTAACATCAATAAAATCGGCCGCCGGCGAAGGAAACCCCGCCTGCACCCCCTCCATCAACGGCAAATGAAGCTCCGTGTCTGTTTGAGCCGAAAAAATATCCAAAAACCGCGAACTGTGAACCTGTAAAGCTGCCATAATCAATAACGGAGCCAACCAAAAGCAGTCAGCATTTTCCGACTGTAAAGATAAAACTTAAAACACAAATTGATTACGTGTATAAGATTTTTTAGCCAAAACCCACACCACCAATCCCCATTCTTCCATTTCTTCATTTTTTCATTTTTCCATTTTTTCATTTTTCCATTTCTTTCATTTCTTCATCACCACACCACCACCCCTAAGTAAATGCGCACTCCCCTCTCCACTCCCGCCTTGCAGGACAAGCTTCAGAGGGGTTGGGGGTGAGGTCATATTTCATATAAAATAACACATCAAAAAGAAAACTATTTCGAAAAAAATTATTATTTTTGACGCCGCTGGTAAGAAGCGTCTTACTATGAAAAATTTTAGGTCGTGAGTATTGTTTATACACTGTTTTAAGTATTATCAGCTTTAGCATTCACCACAAGTACATACGTACTTCCCTCATTTAAAAAGCAGAATAAACATTCCTATTCACCCTTGCTGCCCGTAGTGTGTGCAACATAAAATAGACTGAACAGCTGGGCGAAGCGTCTTTTCGCTTCGTCCGATGGGAAGCCGGCCTCTGGCTGGCATATTAAAATATTGTATTAAAAGCGGCAAAAGCAAGTCACCTGCCGACTAAATTTGGAAAGAGAAATTGACATTTAGGGTCAGCGGCCCGAAATATGGTAAATACAGCATAACGGCCGTAAATAGAAATGTAAATGTTTAAAAATTCAAAAATCAAATGGCAAAAATAAAAGTAGATAATACTGAAATAACGATCATAACGTTCGAAGAAAGAGATTATATCTCACTTACCGATATGGCGAATGCTAAGGAGAGTGAAAGTAGAGCCGCAGATATTATCAAAAACTGGTTACGGACAAGGTATGCGATTGAATATATGAGTGTGTGGGAGCAAATTAATAACCCAAGTTTTAAAGTGGTGGAATCTGACCACTTTAAAATGCAAGCTGGTTTAACAAATTTCGTACTAAGTGCTTCTGAATGGATTGAAAAAACCAATGCTATTGGACTAATTGTAAAAAAGGGTAAATATGGGGGCACGTATGCGCATAAAGATATTGCTTTTGAATTTGGCTCTGCCATAAGTGTACCGTTTAAGCTATATCTTATAACCGAATTTCAACGCCTCAAAGAAGATGAACAAAAACAAATTGGTTGGACTGCCAAGCGTGAACTAGCAAAACTGAATTATCACATTCATACCGATGCTATTAAACAGAATTTGATTCCGGCGGAACTTACTCCCATTCAAACAGCCATTGTTTACGCCAACGAAGCTGATGTGCTTAATGTGGCTATGTTTGGCACCACTGCTAAGCAATGGCGCGATGCAAATCCCGACTTAAAAGGCAATATACGTGACTATGCCACCATTAACGAGCTGATTTGCCTTGCCAATTTGGAAAATCTCAACTCGGTTTTTATAAACGAAAAAATGTCACAAACAGAGCGATTACAGAAACTTAATCAAATTGCGATTCAGCAAATGAAGGTATTACTCGAAGTGGAAAACAGAAAGCTATTAAAGTAAATGAAAAAAGATTTATACCACGCTGCTCGTAGTCTGCTCAGCTAAAAATAGGCTGTAGCGCAGTCCATAGCTTCATTAGCTACGGACTGTGGGTCGCAAGGCTCCAGCCTAGCATATTGCTGGGTGGGTGAGGGATTGAAGTGGCGTGCCGCCGTATTTCCATCTGACAACTAAAAAATAAAATAGAAAAATGAATAAAGCTAAAATATCTATCCGTTTTTTTGACGACCGCGAGGTACGTGCCCTTTGGGATGAGGAAAATGCAAAATGGTGGTTCTCTGTTTTGGATATTGTTGCTGTGCTTACCGACCAAAATGAGTATGCTAAAACTCGTAATTATTGGAAATATCTCAAAGCTAAGCTAAAAAAAGAAAATAGTCAAGTGGTTAGTGCTACTACCCAGTTGAAATTTCTTGCACCTGATGGAAAATTGCGCTTAGCCGACATGTTAGATTACGACGGCATTATTGCATTGGGTAAAGAATTTCCTGGAAAAAAAGCCAACCGATTTATCGAATGGTTTACTTACAGCGATGAAAGCATTGATGGTAAAAGTAAAACAAAAGCCTATGCTTTGTTCGAAAGCTCCTTTATACACGGCATTGAAGTTGGCACCTCCAAAGGTTTGCAACAAATTCACGCCTATTTGTTTGGTGGATTGTATGATTTTGCTGGACAAATAAGACAGAAAAACATTTCAAAAGGCGGTTTTCAATTTGCTGTATCACGCTTTTTAGGCGAAACTTTGAGGCAAATTGAAGAAATGCCCGAAACTACTTTTGACGAGATAGTAGATAAATATGTGGAAATGAACATGGCGCACCCATTTATGGAAGGAAATGGCAGAAGTACCCGAATATGGTTGGACTTAATTCTGAAAAAACGAATGAGCAAATGCGTTGATTGGAGCAAAATAGGAAAGAAAGACTACATGAACGCAATGATACAAAGCCCACTAAACAGTGGTACTTTAAAAAAACTTTTAGAAAGTAGTTTAACGAACTTGATTAACGACCGTGAAATGTTTATGAAAGGAATTGACTACTCGTATTATTACGAAGAAAATGACTGATAAAAGTGCTAGAATTGCATTACTGATGGAGTACAAACCCTTGCTAACCGATATCCGAAAAGACGGATGATCTTTTTATTTCCCAATCAAAAAATCAACCTCACTTTTTAGCAATCTGCTTTAGCGTGTTAATCTGATCTTCGAGGCCAAAAACGAGCAGTTTATCGCCTAACTCAATTTTATTATCGGCCTTGGGGTTTACTTGTAGTTCGTCTGTTAGTGAGTAACAGCCAATTACATTCAGCTGTGTGCGAAGTGGAATGTTGGCGTAAAACTTTCTATATAAATGTAGCCAAAAATACCTGTAGTAAAAATAACTGCTAATATCAGAAGCGGAACAAGAATTTTTCTGTAAATTGACGTTCTTATCTTTGTTATCATAAAATCAGTTGATGAATAGCTTTGAAGCAGCATTTAGTTATTATTTCGGTGCCATGTTGCCTGTACCCTTAAACAAACGAGCATAGCATTAAGAGGATACAGCTAACAGGGGGAACCGCTTTTGTTGTTGAAAAAACATGTATATTTGCGCTTTATTTAAACAGCTACTTAAGAATGATTTCTACCCTTTTTAAAATATCATTATTTATTTTCTTACTACTTCCTGTTGCGGTGTGTGCTCAGCAAACATTGGCTGTGGGGCAAGTTGTCGATGGGGCTACTGGGGCAGCTATTGCTAACGTAAATATTTATTTTAAAAATACAGATAAAGGAGCTAAAACCGACGATCAGGGCTTTTTTCTTATCCGTGGCGAGGGCGCGGCGTCGACACTCGTTTTTTCGTGCATAGGGTACAAAACCAAAGAGCTGAAAATCAAAGTGGGACAGCAAGTGGGTTTGCAAGTTGAGTTGAAGGAGTTGAACACGGAGCTAGAAGAGCTTTTTGTGTTTCCGGGAAAAAACCCCGCCAATGAATTGATGAAGCGCATACGTGCAGCCAAACCACGCAACAACATACGTGCTACAAGTGCATACAATGCCGATATGAAGGAGCAAACACTGGTGTTACTCACCAAGCTCCAAGGCAGCTCTATGAGTCGACGAACATTTAAGCAATTAGCAAAAGCATCGATCGACACAACCGAGAATACG
>JAGNPC010000169.1 GCA_017989795.1 Paludibacter sp.
TCCGCTCGATGCATTGCACAAGCTACAAATAGCTAAACTCAAAGAATGGCGACAGATACGAGAACTCGATCCTGAAAAAGGCGATCAAGTCTTAGTCCAACTCTTAATGATTACATCGGCAATTTCGGGTGGTTTAAAAGCCACTGGGTGATGCGCAAAGATGGCTGGAATGTGCTCTGAGAGGTGTTTCAGCCATTTTTCTTTTGTTGAATCTTGCTTGTTATGTACATATTTTGTTTTATCTTTGTGTCCGTTTTTACTAACTTGGCTTTGTTGCTTATTTTCAGATTATTTATGAATAAAACATTTTACTTTTTACTGGTAATTCTTTATTTTATTGCCTTGCCTGTTTTGGCTTTAGAACAAGATGAAAAAATAGCATTTTATTTGCAAAACTCACTAAAACAGGCTGCTCCTTTGTATAAAAGTGCTGAGGTAAAGCCTTTTAAAGTGACTATTCAAATGGGTAGCTCATTTGTGAATTTTCATTATAATGCAGGCGAAACTCCTTCGTTTGATTTCACACCTCCCAAGGGCTTGAAAATTGAAACCGTTTTCAATAATTCGGTTGATGTAACTAACCAGCTCGTCGATAATGTATATACACTCGCACCAATTTCCGATAATGTGTTACTGCTTGTTACCACTTCATTCGATAGTTCAACCGGTGTAGAAGCAATCAAACAACAGTTCAAAATTTATAGCTCGAACAAAAAAATCATTGTCAAAGATTTGCAAGCAGGTCAAGTAATTGAATTGTTTGACCTGACAGGAAAATTAATTGAGATGTTCAAATCGAACGGCGAGACAATATCTATTAGCCCTGAAAATTCTGGAATTTACATCCTTCGTATCAATAAAAGAAGCTATAAATTAGTGATTTAAACTTGCCATACGGCATTTTTACAGCAAAGTTCTTAAAGCAAATTACTTGCTAACTCAGATAAATAACTTCTCTCTCCTTTGGTTAAATTGATGTGGGCAAATAGGTTTTGACCTTTCATGCGGTCAATCATATATACCAATCCGTTCGAAAACATATCCAAATAAGGTGAGTCAATCTGCTGAATGTCACCCGTAAATACAATTTTTGTACCTTCGCCAGCACGGGTAATGATGGTTTTTATTTCGTGCGGAGTGAGGTTCTGTGCTTCGTCTACAATGAAAAAGGTTTCCGTTAAACTCCGCCCTCTAATATATGCTAGCGCTTCTATCACTAGTTGCTGATTACGCTGCATCTCCTCTATCTGTCGAATTTCTTTTCCTTGATATGAAAAATTGTGTTTGATCACATTGAGATTGTCAAATAGCGGCTGCATGTAGGGTGCAATTTTCTGTTTTTCGTCGCCCGGCAAAAAACCCAAATCTTTATTAGCCAATGCCACTATGGGTCTTGCAAGCAGTATTTGTTTGTAACTTTCGTTTTTTTGTAAGGCAGCGGCAAGTGCCAATAGGGTTTTTCCCGTACCCGATTTACCAGTTAGAGCCACCAATTTAATATCCTCGTCAAGCAATACATTCATTGCAAAAGCTTGCTCGGCGTTACGCGGTTCAATGCCAAACGAACGCTCCTTTTCAACTCTTTTTACCAGCCCTGTAAATGGGTTGTAGCGCGCAAGTACACTCGAACGGTCGCTTTTAAGGATAAAACAATCCTGAGGGTCAATATCTGCTGCAAACGCAAGTTCTTCGAGCTGAATTGAACCATCGGCAGAATACATTTTTTCAATTATTTCGTATGGAATATTGGTAAATGTTTCGTGACTTTTTTCAAATATATTGATATTGGTAACCTTATCATTGATATAATCTTCGGCTTGCACGCCAATTGACAGCGCTTTCATGCGCAAATTAATATCTTTGGTAACAAGAATTGTTTTTTGTGTTTTTTTTGTTTCGCTTAGAGTGTAAGTGGCTGCAAGTATGCGATGATCGGGTGTTTTTTCGGTAAAGGATTTTGTCAATATGTCGGGATATTCGCTTCCGGTAAGTATAAACAAGCGTCCTTTGTCTTTTCCTAAATCAACCCCTTTGCTAAATAAGGTTTCGTTAGCCGCTAAATCCAACTCGCGCGCAAATTCTCGAGCATTAAAATTGATCTGTTCATTCCCTTTCTTAAAATGATCTAACTCTTCGAGCACCACTATTGGTATGTAAATGTCATTTTCTTCAAAATTCCAGATACATTTAAAATCGTGTAAAATTACATTCGTGTCTAGTACAAAGTTTTTTTTCTTACTCATGACTTGGCGTATTTATACTGTTGCTAAATGACTAATAAATGCTGAAAACGTATTCGTAAAAATAGTAAAAAAATATAATGAATCTAGTATTATTCGATATTTTTTTAATACAACAATTAAACAGGAATAAAGTTAATAAAAAAAGGCCGATACTACTGTGTATCGACCTAAAGCATGAACGAATTCAATGTTGTTTTTTACTTTACTTTAAAAGTTTAGTTGAAAGTGTGTATACAAATACACCAATAATTTCTAAAGCACCTGCTGCAACCAAAAAAGCATTGTTGTGCGAAGCTGTAAAGAAATACACGGCTAAAATAGCTACGCCTACGAGCATTAAAATGGGTCCTAGAGTTGTTAATAAGCTTTTCATTGAAATTTTATTATTTAGTATTTGACTTGATATTGTATTCTATTTGAGCTACATTTGTGTTTCGGTTTACAAATTAAATGTTTTTTTGTTGATTAATCAAATTATTCGCTCGTTTTTTTTGTTTTTAGCAATAATAATACGGTTTGGAATGAATTTCTAAACCTTTTTTCGAGACCAATGTTTTTTTGTATATTTGCATAGCTATAATATTCAGGCTGAATATTTTTTGTCGATGGTTATTTATTAAATTTCAGCAATATAAATTTATGAAAATTGTAATAGTAGGAACTGCGTATCCATTTAGAGGTGGGTTGGCGGCTTACAACGAACGCCTAGCTCGTCAGTTTTTGAACGAAGGACATCAAGTGGAACTGATTACATTTACGGTACAGTACCCAGCGATCTTGTTTCCAGGTAAAACTCAGTTTTCGGACGAGCCTCAGCCATCGGATTTGAAAATCAGACGGCTAATAAGTTCAATTAATCCGCTTACTTGGCTAAAGGCTGGACGCGAAATAAAAAAACTCAAGGCCGATAAGGTGATATTTTGTTATTGGATGGCATTTATGGCACCTTGTTTTGGTACGATAGCTCGTATTGTGCGTTCAAAATCTACTAACACTATTGCCCTCGTGCATAATATGATACCGCACGAACCGACTATACTTGATAAGTTTTTGCCAAAGTATTTTGTGTCGGCAATGGATGGATTTGTTGCTATGGCCGACTCGGTGGTGGCTGATATTCAAACCTTTGATGATACTAATAAACCAATTGCTATATCCCCACATCCAATCTATGACCATTACGGGCAAGCGTTGGATAAGTCAAAAGCTGCTATGCGTTTGGGTTTGCACGAGAAAATATCCTATATCCTCTTTTTTGGATTTATACGTGAGTATAAGGGATTGGATTTGCTACTTCAGGCTTTTGCAGATAAGCGCCTACGTGAATTCCCAGTTAAGCTAATTGTAGCTGGTGAGTTTTATGAAAATCCAGAGCCTTATATGCAGTTAATTTATAAACTAAAGCTCGAAAGTTTAGTAGAGTTGCGTACACTTTTTATTCCGGATAGTGAAGTTCGAAATTATTTTAGCATTGCTGATATAGTGGCGCAACCTTATCGGTCCGCAACGCAAAGTGGTGTAAGTCAGATTGCTTATCACTTCGAAAAGCCTTTGCTGGTAACCAAGGTGGGTGGATTAGCCGAAATTGTGCCAAATGGCAAAGTGGGCTATGTGGTAGATGTTGATCCGAAACAGATTGCCGATGCTTTGTGTGATTTTTTTAGCAATAGCCGTTCGGAGGAATTTATTCAAAATATGAAAATTGAAAAACAAAAATATGCTTGGTCGAAAATGACAGCAGCGATAAATAATTTGATAATTTGAAAATTTGAGAATAGTTGTATTAAACCACTAATTTTCAAATCTTCAAATTCTCAAATCTACAAATTAATATTATAATGGCAAACGATGTAGCGGAAACTCCGTTAATGAAACAATACTTCGAAATCAAATCAAAACACCCTGATGCGATTTTGTTGTTCCGCTGTGGCGATTTTTACGAAACTTTTTTACAAGATGCAATTGATGCATCTGAAATTCTTGGCATTACGCTTACTCGTAGAGCCAATGGTTCGGCACGCACGGTAGAGCTGGCCGGATTTCCACACCACGCTTTAGATACCTACTTGCCAAAGTTGGTTCGTGCTGGTAAACGCGTAGCGATATGCGATCAGCTAGAAGATCC
The DNA here is from genome assembly GCA_017989795.1 of Paludibacter sp. Classification (GTDB taxonomy): domain Bacteria; phylum Bacteroidota; class Bacteroidia; order Bacteroidales; family Paludibacteraceae; genus Paludibacter. Next base: position 4,369 of record JAGNPC010000169.1, read on the forward strand.
TAAATTAACAAAAAAGCTTGTGAAACGTGGTGTGACCGAATTGGTTACGCCTGGCGTTTCGTATAGTGACACGACGCTCAATCACAAAGAAAATAACTTTTTGGCTAGCGTTTATATGAATAAATCACGTGTTGGCGTATCTTTTCTCGATATTTCGACTGGTGAATTTTTAGTAGCAGAGGGTACTGGCGAATATATTGACAAACTGCTCAATAGCTTTAGTCCAAAGGAAGTGCTTTTTGATAGAGGGAAACGTAAGGATTTTGAAGCACAGTTTGGCACCAAATTTTTTACTTATGCACTCGAAGACTGGGCATACACGCCTGAGTCGGCTAACGAGCGATTGCTTAAACATTTTGAAACTAAAAATTTAAAAGGTTTTGGTGTAGATAATTTGCCAAATGCTGTAGTGGCCGCAGGTTCTATTCTTCATTATTTAGACTTAACACACCATCAACATACGGGTCACATTACCCAATTAGCACGCATTGAGGAAGACCGATACGTGTGGTTAGATCGGTTTACGGTACGTAATCTTGAACTTTACGGTTCTATTAATGAAGGTGCTAAAACGCTGGTTGATATTTTGGATAAAACCATTAGCCCTATGGGTTCGCGTTTACTTAAAAGATGGGTTGCGTTTCCACTAAAGGATGTAAAGCCTATCAATGAACGCTTGAGTGTTGTTGAGTTTTTCTTTAAAAACCCAGAGTTAAAACTGCTCTTGGAACAAAATATTGCGCTCATTGGTGATTTGGAGCGTATCATTTCCAAAGTAGCCGTTGGACGTATCAATCCACGCGAGGTAGTGCAGCTCAAAGTGGCTCTAAAAGCGATAAGCCCTATCA
>JAGNPC010000170.1 GCA_017989795.1 Paludibacter sp.
ATAGAATACTTCGTTAAGAGCTCTCGCTCCGTAGAAATAGGACATTTTTCGGTTTGTTGTACGCAACGTGTGCGTCATGTGCATAATTTGTGCCCGCAATGGAGCCATACCTGCTCCACCACCAATCCACATCATCTCATTAGTTGAATCGAACAATGGATGGAATTCACCGTATGGACCACTCATCGTTACTTTATCACCAGGTTTTAATGAGAAAATATAGGAAGTAGCAATGCCAGGCATTACATCTATAAACCCTGGCCCTTGTTCTTTTGGTTTGAATGGAGGTGTGGCGATACGCACAGTTAACATCATTTTGTCACCTTCGGCTGGATAGTTTGCCATGGAATATGCGCGTACGGTTGGTTCTGTATTGGTACATTTCAAATCAAAAAGACCAAAATTTTCCCACGCTTTTAGGTAGGCATTACCAATAAGTGATTTGTCAATATCCTTGTTGTAATCCATTGTGAAAGCGGGGATATTTATCTGCGCATAGGATCCAGGTATAAAATCCATGTGTTCACCTTTAGGCAGAGCCACAACAAATTCTTTGATAAATGTAGCGACATTTTTATTGGAAATAACTTCACATTCCCACTCCTTAACTCCCAACACGGATTCTGGAAGTCGAATACTCATGTCGCCTTTTACTTTTACTTGACAACCCAGACGCCAATTATCTTTGATTTCTCTCCGACTAAAGTGTACGGATTCAGTTGGTAAAATTTGACCACCGCCTTCATCTATTTGACAACGACATTCGGCACAAGATCCTTTTCCTCCACAAGCTGAAGGTAAAAAGATACCTGCATTGGACATGGCGTTGAGTACCGATGTGCCTGCGGCAACTTGTATCTCTTGGTCGCCATTCAAAGTGATTTTCACGTCGCCAGATGTCACTAAATAACGTTTGGCAATGAGTAGGACAATAACCAATAACAGTACTACGCCTAAAAAGACAATTAAACTAGTAGTGATTATTAGTGAATTAATTTCGAGTAACATAGTTATTTTTGATTAAAAGTTGAAGGGCAGCTTTTGAATTTTGCATTCCTCAAATCTTTGTTTTATTTCTTGAAATTATTAAATTTTTAGACCGCTGAAACATAAAAAAGCGAGCGACATAAGACCAACTGTAATGAATGTGATACCTAATCCGCGTAATGGAGCAGGAACGTTAGAATATTCTAATTTTTCGCGAATGGCAGCCAATCCTACGATGGCTAATATCCAACCAAATCCAGAACCTAGTGCATAAGCAAAGACATCTAGAAGACCTGTCAATGCTTTGGGGTCTGTGGCTGGTAAGCCAGCACGTTGTTGCATAAAGAGTGCGCCACCCATGATGGCACAGTTTACAGCAATCAGTGGTAAAAAAAGACCGAGTGAAGCGTAAAGAGATGGTGAGAATTTCTCAACTATCATTTCTACTAATTGTACAATAGCAGCAATAACAGCGATAAATAGAATGAAACTCAAATAACTTAAGTCTAAAGTGGCAAAATTATCGCCTAGCCAAGAGAGTGCGCCAGCTTTTAACACATGAGTTTCTAAGAGGTAATTCACTGGTAATGTGATTAGCAATACAAAAGTTACAGCGATACCTAAGCCAAGTGATGTTTTTACGTTTTTCGATACTGCCAAGTATGAACACATACCTAGGAAGTAAGCGAAAATCATATTATCCACAAAAATCGATTGTACGAATATACTTAAAGCATTTTCCATGTTTTGTTGAGTTTGAAGTTAAAAGTAAGACAGCAATGAGTTCTCTTTTATAGTCACTTTTACAACGTTATTTTTATTCTTTTTCTTGAAGATCTTTATCTACTGAACGATGCACCCAAATATAGCAAGCTACTAGAATCATTGCCATGGCAGGCATCATCATTAAGCCATTGTTGAGGTAGCCTGCGTCGTACCAACTTTGTGGGACGAGTTGAAAACCAAGTAACGAACCTGAACCAAATAGCTCACGAAAGAAAGCAACCACAATTAAAATAATGGAATAGCCAATACCATTACCTAAACCATCTAAGAAAGCTAATCCAGGTTTATTAGTCATAGCAAATGCTTCGAGACGTCCCATCAAAATACAGTTGGTGATAATTAAGCCGATGTAAACCGAAAGTTGTACGCTAATATCATAAGCAAATGCTTTTAGAAATTCGCTAACAACTGTCACTAAAGCAGCTACCACTACCAATTGCACAATGATACGTACGCTATTCGGAATCGTTTTACGAATCAACGAAATAACCACATTGGCAAGTGCCAAGATAACAGTAACTGAAAGTCCCATTACTAGGGCTGGCTTCAGTTCCGCAGTTACGGCTAATGCAGAGCAAATGCCTAAAACTTGAACAGCAATAGGATTGTTCTTACTCAGAGGACCAAGTAACGTATTTTTTAATTCTTCGTTTATTTTCATAATGTATTCCCTCCTTCGTTAGTAACTTCCACTACAGGGTTTTTTTTGTTTAAAAAAGCAACATAATCACCAATACAATTCTTAAGCATGGATTCCACACCTTTCGATGTAATGGTGCCACCCGAAATACCATCTACTTGATCTTGATTTTGGGCTTGTTGACCTATTTTCATCACGGCTATCGAAGTAAATACGCCATTTTTCATAACTTCTTTTCCAACAAATTGATTGCGGAATTTTGGAACTACGATATTTGCTCCCAAACCTGGCGTTTCACTTGCATGAGAGAAAAAGATGCCGTAAATGGTTGTTTTATCTTCATTTAAAGCTACATAACCCCAAATAGCACCCCAAAGTCCTGCACCATTTAAAGGAATGATATATTTTGTTTGACCTTCAACTTCTGCAATATATAAAGGTAGCTCCTCTTTACCTGCTTTGTAATTTATATCGTCTATCTCTTTGGTTATTTCTCCAGCAGCATTCAACATCACCTGTTTTTTGATGTAGGTCACGTATAAAGCTTCAGCGTCCGCACCTTCTAAATTTACTGCTGGCAAGGAGCTCAGTATTTGTTTCTTCTTATCCAATTCCATATTCAATTCTTGACGACTTTTGAGTGCGCCAGAAGTAAATGAAAGTAGTAACGATACAATGATAATGATGACAGACATATAAATAAAGATGTAAACGTTGTTCTCTTTTTTGAAACCACGTTTTTCTTTAATCTCTTCAAATTCTGAAGCTGGCGCTTGACAAACAGGACAAATAGCAGGTGCTTTGTCACCTTCGTGTATGTAGCCGCAAACCTTGCATTTATATTTTTTTGTAGCCATAATGAGTTCCTTATTTAATAGTTGTACGTTTTAAACGTTTTTTGATATTTGCTTGTACCACATAATAGTCAATCAAGCAGCCAAAAATATTCATTAACAAAATTGCCAACATCATACCTTCTGGATATCCAGGGTTGAGCACACGGATGATGATGGCCATCACGCCGATTAAAAAACCATAAATCCATTTTCCTGTTTCGGTACGTGCCGAGGTAACAGGGTCAGTTGCCATAAATACCGCACCGAAGGCAAAACCACCTAATACTAAATGTTCGTACCAAGGTAAATTCATGATAGCAGTATCGGCACCAAAAGTGTTAAATAGTAATCCCACAAAAGCTCCGCCCATAAATACGCTTAGCATGGTTTTCCAGCTCGCAATATTGGTTACGATAAGAACGATGGCGCCAAGTAAAATAGCTAACGTAGAAGTTTCGCCTATAGAACCTGGAATGAGTCCGAGAAACGCATCCCAAAATCCTATTGGGTCACCCATAATGTTGTGAAAAGCTGCTGTCGATTCTGATGAAGTAGCTAATTGTCCTAGCGGAGTTGCACCTGAAAATGCGTTAATCGGCTCGCCCGCTCCCCACCAAAAAGCATCACGCGTACGTACCCAAACTTGGTCGCCGCTCATGGCTGTAGGATAGGCAAAAAACAAGAATGCACGGGTGATAAGTGCCACGTTGAAAATATTGTAACCTGTACCGCCAAAAACTTCTTTGGCAAAAATAACGGCAAAAGCAGTTGCTACGGCAATCATCCAGAGAGGCGTGTCCACCGGTACAATCATCGGAATTAAAATTCCTGTAACGAGAAATCCTTCATGAATTTCATGTCCTTTGATTTGTGCAACAATAAACTCAACGCCTAAACCTACCACATACGACACAACGAGTGCAGGCAGTACGGCTAAAGCTCCAAATCCAAATTGTTCCCAAATAGTGGCGTCTTGACCAATGGCCAAGAAATGTTGGTAACCAACGTTCCACATACCGAATAAAAGTGCAGGAAATAAAGCAAGTACCACTGTAATCATGGTACGTTTGGAGTCGATGGCATCGTGAATGTGCGTACCGCTTTTAGCAGTCTCATTAGGCACAAACAAAAAAGTTTTAAATCCATCGAACACCGAGTGTAGTTTGGCTAGTTTGCCACCTTCTGAAAAAGTGGGTTCTAGTTTGTCAACGATGTTTTTAAGAAATTTCATATGATTTAAATGAAGGTTCGTTTTTATTCAAGTTCTTTTTTCATGTAATCCAAAGCTTCGCGAACAATTTTCTGGAGTTCTATTTTCGATGTGCAAACAAATTCGCACAATGCAAAATCTTCTGGAGCAACCTCAAAAGCGCCTAATTGTTCCATTTTATCTATATTTTTAGCAATCATCGCCTTTAGCAGTTGTTCGGGCAAAATATCCATTGGAAATACTTGCTCCATCTCGCCGCTCATGATAAAAGCACGTTCGCCGCCTAAAATGCGTGCATCGAAATCGAATTGTGCTTTAGGGAAAATTTTACGAATAATTTTGGTAGCAAAAAGATTGCTGTTGCTGAATTTGTTGAGACGTGGCATAGCCCAGCCCGCAAATTCGTCAGCCGTATCACCTTCGGCAATCACGGAAATTACATTTGCAAACGGACTTAAAACCCCATTTTCAAAAATTTGTGTTCCACTTAAAACGTTACCATTGATAAAACGCACGTTGATACCTTTACTCACATTACAATCGGTAATAACTGAAATGGGAGTTCCGTAAACCGCTTTCACATACGTTGGTTCAATGACTTCAGGACCAGCTACCGCAATGGTTTTTGTAAAATCTACAACGCCCGTAGTGATAAATCGACCCAACAACGCCACATCTTGTATGTTCAAAGTCCAAACAACTTCTCCTTTATTAATA
>JAGNPC010000171.1 GCA_017989795.1 Paludibacter sp.
CTCACATGTTGTACGTCTTTTTGTTACCAAATACCCCGACTATCAGATTATCAATCTGGATGCACTTACCTACGCAGGTAATCTTGAAAATTTAAAAGATATTGCCGATGCACCCAACTATAGTTTTGTTAAAGGCGACATTACCGACGAGAAATTCATAAACGAGCTTTTTGCCACAAATAATATCGATGGTGTTATCCATTTGGCCGCCGAATCACACGTAGATAGGTCCATAACTGACCCTTTTGCATTTATCCGCACCAATGTTTTTGGTACGTGCAACCTACTCAATGCAGCCAAAAATGCATGGAAAGACAACTACGATGGCAAACGATTTTATCATGTATCAACCGATGAGGTATATGGCGCTTTGGAGTTCGACGGTTCTTTTTTTACCGAAACTACCAAATACGACCCACACTCGCCTTACTCAGCAAGTAAAGCATCTAGCGACCATTTTGTACGTTCATGGCACGATACTTATGGCTTGCCTATCGTTATTTCGAACTGCTCGAACAACTATGGCGCTAACCATTTCCCTGAAAAACTCATTCCTCTTTCAATCAACAACATCAAAAATAATCGTCCTATTCCTATCTACGGTAAAGGTGAAAACGTACGCGACTGGTTGTTTGTAAACGATCACGCTCGTGCTATTGATGTAATCTTTCATACGGGGAAAAATGGCGACACCTATAATATTGGAGGCAATAACGAGTGGTCGAACATCGACTTAATACATCAGCTTTGCGAGATAATGGACCGCAAACTCGGACGTGAACAGGGTGAATCGGCGAAATTGATTACTTTCGTTAAAGATCGTGCTGGACACGATTTACGCTACGCCATCGACTCCACCAAACTCCAAACTGAACTCGGCTGGAAACCATCACTTCAATTCGAAGAAGGACTTGAAAAAACGGTTGATTGGTACTTAGCAAACGAAGTCTGGCTAAACAATGTAACAAGTGGTGCCTATCAAAAATATTACGACACTCAATACAAGTAAAACTTATAAAAACTTATATAAAAACGAAGCGTGGTTCAATTGAACCACGCTTCGTTTTTTTTAATTACAGCAATGCTTTATTTATTTTTTTTGCAATGAAAACACAAAACTCAACCCACCTTTGGAGGACAATTTTGCAGAGATATTTCCACCATGAAAAAGCACTGCATTTTTTACAATAGCCAATCCCAACCCGGTACCACCCAACTTACGCGTACGACCTTTATCAATACGGTAAAAACGATCAAAAATCCGACTCATGTGCTCTTCAGGTATTCCTATACCATTATCGGAGAATGAGAAATAGTAAAAATAATCATCTTCACGATAACAATTAATCTCGATAGTAATTTTTTGACCAGCATAACTCAATGCATTATCCATTAAATTACGAAATATCGAATAGAGCAACGAACGATTTCCTTGCAACAACAAGGGCTCTTTAAAGTGTGTAACAATCGAAAACTCACGCTCTTCAATCTGCAATTGCACATCGTTCAACACATCCTCAATGGTTTTAGCCAAATCACATTCTTCTCTATCGAACAACTGTTTCGATTCATCAATCTTGTTCAACATCGAAATATCTTGCAACAGCGAAGACAAGCGCTGTGCCTGAATAAACGATCGTTCAATAAAAAATCGTTGTCTATCGGGAGCAATGTTTGGTGTCTCTAAAATGGATTCCATATAGCCCATAATACTGCTAACAGGCGTTTTCAACTCGTGCGATATATTTTGCGTAAGTTGACGTTTCAATTCATTTTCGTGCTCTTGCGTACTAATATCATTAATTGAAATCTCGAATGTATTATCTTGAAAAACAATACAGCGAATACTAAAAACACGACCATTTTTTTCAATAACAATACGTTTACGGGTTAAATTTTCATGTTGTAAACTTTCTGCAATAAAATCATTAATTTCACTAAACTCGTTTAACTCAAATATTTTATCAGAACTATTAAACTGACTTTCGGCCAAAACACTCGCATACTGAATAAAATATCTATTGGTAAGTATTTCTTTTTTATCAGCCGAAAAAAATCCTAATCCCTCCTGCGAAATCAAAATATGCTTACTTAGTTTTTCACGTTCGAGATTCACATCATTTTTGGCTTTAGCCATATTTCGATAAAGCTGAACTATATTTCGGCTCAACTCACCCAGTTCATCTTTCGGAAAGCTAATATTCTCATCAACACCTTCGCCCTTTTCCACCTTATCAGTAAACATCCTCAGTCTATCTATTGACCCAGTAAAACTACGTGTTATCAAAAATAACACTACAAAAGCTACAAGCAATACAGTGGCCATAAAATACAAAAACATCGTATTAGCCCTGAGCGTATTGCTCATACTTAAGTTGTAAGGAAGCGCTGTACGCACATAAAACTTATGGTGTTTGTGTGCTAGGTAGTAGTAGTTAGTATTAGTAGTGGACGAATGCCTAATGGCCTTTCCAATCGTTTTTTTACTCGACTCTACTATCTCAGGACGATCCAAATGATTCTCAACTACTTGACCCAGTTGTATCGAATTATCAAACTTAACGACTCCATTTAAATCAATAATAGTAACACGCAGGGTTGAATCGGGAAAAAAACGAATAATATTATTTAAAACAGACCCCGAACTATCTTTCTCATTTACATACTTATAAATAGTATTATTATAGGTTGTAAGTAACTGATCAAGCTGTTCAGTTCTAAAATCTTTTTCCCGTTGGTACTGAAAAAACGTGATAGCTACCGTTAATAAAAAAAATGTTCCGAAAAAATATAAAAATAGTCGTTTATTAAGAGTCATCCGAATAAAATTAAGGTCTTATACTAAAAAATACGAACAGCAACCACGGCTATTCTTCAAAACAATAACCGTAACCGAGACGTGTTACGATATTTTTACCATAATCGCCAATTTTTTTACGTAAACGTGTAATATTCACATCAATAGTTCTATCGAGCACAATTACTTCGTCGGACCATACTCGAGTAAGCATTTCGTCGCGCGTAAAAACACGATTACGGTTCTCTAAAAACAATTTTAAAATCTCAAACTCCTTTTTAGTAAATGCTAGTTCAGCACCATTAAGTAGTACTTTCTTGTTTTTGAGTTGCATTGTTAAGCCCAAGTAAACTAAATCTTCGGATGCAATTTCGGGTTGCTTATTAATATTGATACGACGCAATAAAGCTTTTACGCGCGCTACTACTTCACGTATAGAAAATGGTTTTGAGATATAGTCGTCGGCACCAATATTGAATCCAGTCAACTTATCATTTTCTGTATCTTTAGCTGTTAAAAACACAATAGGAATAGTTGCTGTTAAAGGATTTTCGCGAACAATACGTGCCATTTTAAAACCAGAAGTTTCTCCCATCATTACGTCGAGCAGTAACAAATTGTAAACTGTTAGGTCTTTTTTCAATGCCTCTTCTGCCGAATAAGCCACATCTACCTGTAACCCTTCCGACTCCAAATTAAATTGAAGTATTTCGCATAAATCTTCTTCATCGTCAACTACTAAAATTCGATAGTTTTTCATAAACTTAATTGTATTATTTAATTAATGCGACAAAGTAACGACAATGTTATTTCGTTGGTGTGTAATACGTATTACAAAAATATAACAAAATAGGAAATTATCACTCTTTTACCTCAAAAATATGCATCTCGCACTTTTTACAATCGAATTTCAGCTCAAAACATTGATTGTTGTTTTTCAAAAACAAGGGTTCTTTTGGAGTTTCGCTTGAGCCAGCGCTTGCTTTTTCACGTGGGCACCAACCCATCTCATACTTAATGCAATGCTTGGTAAACATCAATGCTACATTGGGCTCTGCTTTAATCTCAAAGCCACTCTGAATTGAAGTTACACCATGCTCCTGATAAAATGAAAAAGCCTTCGCATTGGTTACGTTTCCTAAATACGATAATGTTTGAGCAGGAAATTGAACTGAAGTTCGTTGAGCAGGCTTTTCACGTTTATATGAAGATTGCCTAAAAGCATCGAACTGTTCGATAGCTACACGGCGCCATTCACCTAATAGCGACGCTGGAAAAAACCAAGCCGACTGCAATTCGACATCTACTTTACGAGCTTCGTAAATAGTATTACCTAGTTTTGATAGTTGAGTCACCACATTAGCGACTACAGATTCTGGTTTCTGAGCAGCTTGTTTTTCTGTTTCTATTAAATACTTAAAAGTCAATCCATCCTCGTCAGTTAATTGCATACTAAAACCTACTTCTGTTTCAGCAAAGCAGATATCAACAGCTATTTTACGCTCAGATGTTTTACCTGAAATAAGTTTATCAAAAGCTTGATCCTGATTACGATACATAAATACACCCACTTCCATACGTGGCATTTCGGCAGGAAATAAACGTGCACCCTCCACCCTATTTACGCGAAAACCAGTAAGGTCGCCTTGTCTATTTATAAAACAAAGCCCATCGCCATTAACGAGTGTTGGTGCATTTTTTATCTCAAAAAAGTTACGACCTATATACGTTACTTTGCCCATTGGCTCGCCCAATGATTTGGGTGTGTTGGGTTGAACAATCTCCTTTTGACGGCCATGTAAGAAATAATCGGTAGCATTGCGACGAAAACTCTTTTCGGCATTTGGTTCGAAAAAATGCGTTGTTTTACCCAACGAACTCTTACTATAATTTGTATTTCCTTCTAATATAGCATCTATTTTTTGGCGATACAGCGACGTGATGTTTTTTACATAACTTACATCTTTCAATCTGCCTTCAATTTTAAACGACAGAACACCTGCCTGCATCATTTCCTCGAGCGATTCCGACAGGTCCAAATCTTTGAGCGATAATAAATGTTTATTCTTCACAACCACATTGCCCTCTGCATCCAACAACTGATATGGAAGCCTACAATACTGTGCACATTGCCCACGATTTGCACTACGTCCGCTCATTGCCTGACTCATATAACACTGTCCGCTATAACTCACACACAAAGCACCATGCACAAAAGCTTCGAGCTCCACCGTAGTTTGGGCACGAATATCAGTTATTTGTTGCAATGATAATTCGCGCGCAAGCACCACTCTTGAAAAACCACTCGCTTCAAGGAACTTCACTTTTTCAAC
>JAGNPC010000172.1 GCA_017989795.1 Paludibacter sp.
CTTATTTTCTTTTAGATAGGTTTTGTAATTTGTGAGTTGTTGTATGTCAATTAATTATTACCTTTGTATTCTTTTTTCAATTTTATTTTTTTATGCAAATATCAAATATTAAATTTCCTGATAAACCGCTTTTTTTGGCTCCGATGGAGGATGTTACCGATCCTGCCTTTCGCCTGTTGTGTAAACGTTTTGGTGCCGATATGTTGTATACCGAATTTGTTTCGTCCGAGGCATTGATACGCGATGTCAATCGTACGGTTCAAAAGCTTACTATTTATCCGCAAGAGCGACCCATAGCCATTCAGATTTATGGTCACGATCCAGCTTCGATGGCCGAAGCAGCACGCATTGCTGAGCAGGCTCAACCAGATATTATTGATATAAATTTTGGTTGCCCGGTTAAAAAGGTTGCAGGCAAAGGGGCAGGAGCGGGGCTACTACGCGATATCCCACGTATGTTGCAAATTACACGTGATGTGGTAAATGCAGTTAAAATTCCTGTAACCGTTAAAACACGTTTGGGCTGGGACGACGATAGTAAAATTATTGTTGGGTTGGCCGAACAATTGCAGGATTGTGGCATTCAGGCGCTAACAATTCACGGTCGTACACGGGCTCAAATGTACAAAGGTGATGCCGATTGGTCGTTGATAGGTGAGGTTAAGAATAATCAGCGGATGCAAATACCAATTATTGGTAATGGCGACGTGGTTACTGCCGAACGTGCTTTGGAGTGTTTTAACCGCTATGGTGTGGATGCTGTAATGGTTGGGCGAGGTGCAATAGGTAGGCCTTGGATATTTTCGGAAATGAAGCACTATTTTAATTCAGGTGAGCAGATACAAATACTCAGTTTTGAGGATCAAAAATCAATTTTAAAAGAACATATTATTGCTTCGGTTAATTGGTTGGATATACCCGAAAGTGAAGCCCTCACTTGGAGTGATGGTTTCACTAACGATAATCACAGCGATTTATGGAATAAACGCCTGAAAGGTATTATTCACGGACGACGCCATTTGGCTGCCACACCAGTTTTTAAAGGTATTCCTAATTTCAAAGAAACGCGTATCGCCATGTTACGTGCTGAAACATTGAATGACTTATTTTCAATAATTGATTCGGTTGAAGAACCCTTACATCGTGATTTTGTGAATCCTATAGATGAATCGCTTACTTGCATTAAATAATATTTTAAATTAAATTAGTATGTTCAAATTTTTAAAACAACACATCTTTTTCTCTTTTCTAGGGATAGGGATAATTTTATTATTTATGATAACATCTTGTAATAATTCTAACAAACTAAGTTCAGGTATCGACTTGACTAATCTGGATACAACAGCTATGCGTGGTACTGATTTTTATCAGTATGCCTGTGGTGGCTGGATGAAAAACAATCTACTAACGGGTGAATATGCTCGTTTTGGAAGCTTCGATTTATTAGCTGAAAATAACCGCAAGCAGTTGCGAGAATTGATTGAAGAAATTGCCGCTAAACAAGCTGACGCGGGTACAGTGGAACAGAAAATTGGCGATTTGTACAATCTGGCAATGGATAGTGTTAAACTGAATAAGGATGGGTTTACACCCGTTGCTAAACAGTTAAATGCTATTAATGCATTAAAGTCCACTCAGGATTTAACGGCCTTACTACCTGAGTTATTGCTCGAACATGTAGATGCTTATTTTTCGTTGTATGTGGATGCCGATGCTATGAATAGTAATCAGTATTTACTTCAAACCTACCAGAGTGGAATAAGTTTGGGTGAACGTGAGTATTATCTTGATAATGACGCTCAAACAACTACTATTAGAAATAAATATAAGGAACATGTGGTTAAAATGTTTCAGCTTTTTGGTTTTACCGAAGCTGTTGCAAAGCAAAATATGGAAGCTGTCCTCACAATTGAAACTCGTTTAGCCAAAGCTGCTTACGATCAAATTAAGCTTCGCGATCCGCATGCAAACTATAATAAAATGAGCATTGCAGATTTACAAAAACTTGTACCTTCTATTCAATGGAATAATTATTTTAAAACTATAGGTTTACAAAAAGTTTCTACCCTTAGTGTTTCGCAAAAAGAATCTTTAATAGAAGTGGGAAATATTATTACTACCGAATCGCTAACTGCTCAAAAAGCGTATTTGCAATGGAAAGTGATGGATGCAGCTGCTAGTTATTTGAGCGATGAAATTTCGGCTCAGAACTTCGATTTTTATGGTAAAACACTTTCAGGTAAAACCGAACAATCGCCTCGTTGGAAACGTGCGGTAAGTAACGTGGATGGTGTATTGGGTGAAGCAGTAGGGCAGATGTACGTAAAAAAACACTTTCCTGCCGAAGCCAAAGAGCGTATGTTGACGCTTGTTAAAAATCTGCAAACATCATTAGGTGAACGCATTAATGCGCTCGAATGGATGGGCGATTCAACAAAAATAAAAGCAATTGAAAAACTTAACACCTTTCATGTAAAAGTAGGATATCCTGATAAATGGCGCGATTATAAGGATCTTGAAATAGCAAAAGATTCTTATTATGCTAATATACTACGTGCCAATCGATTTGAATCTGCCTATATGTTTGCTAAAGCATCTAAAAAGCAAGTAGATAAAGATGAGTGGTTTATGACACCTCAAACCGTAAATGCTTACTACAATCCTTCTACCAACGAAATATGCTTTCCGGCAGGTATTTTACAATATCCATTTTTTGATATGAATGCCGATGATGCATTCAATTATGGAGCTATAGGCGTGGTTATTGGTCACGAAATGACACACGGTTTCGATGATCAGGGTTGTCAGTACGACAAAGATGGTAACCTCAAAAACTGGTGGACCGAAGATGATAAAACAAAATTTGATGCAAGAGCTAAAGTATTAGCTGATTTCTTTGACGCAATAGAAGTGGCTCCAGGTACCAAAGCAAACGGTAAATTTACTTTAGGTGAAAATATTGCCGATCATGGTGGTTTGCAAGTATCGTATCAAGCTTTCAAAAACGCAACAAAATCAAAACCACTAGCTGATATGGATGGCTTTACAGCAGATCAACGTTTTTTCCTATCGTATGCCAATGTTTGGGCTGGAAATATCCGTCCTGAAGAGATCTTGGTGCTAACCAAGTCAGACCCTCATTCGCTGGGTAAATGGCGTGTAAATGGCGCTTTACCGCATGTTCAAGCATGGTATGATGCCTTTGGTATAAAAGCTTCTGATGCTATGTATTTAAAACCTGAAAATAGGGTTAGCATTTGGTAAAAAATTTATTTCAATAAAAAAGGTCGGCTACTGCATAGTAACCGACCTTTTGTTTTTATAAATAGCACTTTATAGTTGTGCTTACAATGTACGTATTTTACTTGTACCAGCTTGTGTTTTAACCAAGTATAAGCTTTTTGGTGGTAACGCAATAGGATTTATGCCATCATATATTTGCTGCTGAACAAGTAGCTGCCCTGTGGTTGAATATATTTGCACCCACTGAGTTCGATCTGAAAATAGAGCAATACCCTGCACTGTAGCCCAGCATTTGATAGGGTAGGAGTGGGGGTTGTTTGTGGAGGTAATTTGTAGGCTTACGGCTATCTCGTTCGACTCGTTGGAGCTATCCGTTTCGTTGGCCGCTTTCACGGTATAGTAGTAATCGCCACCTGATAAACCCACTACATTGTACGAAGTGCCTGTAGCAACTACAAGGTTGTTTAATACAGGTGTTATAACTATTCCCTGTCCGTATTTTATCACTATATCGTCTATCCCCAAGCTGCCCGCTGTGCCTTTGGTGTAAATAAAGCGAATTTTTCTATAATCCAACGTACTTGAAATATTTATGTTTTTTATTGTTCCAGTTGATGGAACAGAGTTAATGTTTTCTATTTCAGTCCATGTAGAACCGTCGGTAGAGCCTTCAACTTTAAGCGAGGTAGCACCTGCTAAGCCATTTCCTTTGTACCAAAACGATATACTGGTTATTGCATCTGAGTAAGTTTGGGTTGTAATTGTCTGATTACTTCTTACTAGTTTTACCGATGGCGATGCTAATCCGTAATTGCCTACACTGGTATATACCTCGGTTGTTCCAATACTCCAATTGGTAGGTAATATAGTCGGAAATCCATCGAAACCAGTGGTGGTTGATAGTGCTGTGGTGGATGAACTAGATTTGGTATACACATTTAGTAAATACTTTGTTGCATTGCTCGAAGGAGTCCAGTTAGCTGTAAATCCACTGTTGCTGATGTTGGTTGCATTCAAAGCTTCAAAAGTACCAAATAGGTTTTCGCCTCCCAACACTTTAAACGAAATAATGCCATTTATTTCGGTTATGGCTGTAATGGGTTTGGCGGTAGATGCACCCGACCAAGTTTTGAGGTTTGGAGTGGTGTTATCGGTAATGCTTTGTTTCGAAGCACTACCCGGAAAAGGATCGCCCTTAAGTGAATTAAGCCAGTCAGTGCCATTAGTGCCTGTATAAATCAATTGTGTGCCATCGGCTTCGAGTATATCTACACAGTTGTGATCGGCATAGGCATTGAGTGTGTTTTCGGCCCATCTATAAGCAAAAGCACTTGTTTTATCTATATGATATACGAGCATTCCGTGGGTGTATAAATGTTCGTCCCAGCCTATTTTTTGCCTGTTTTCAATTAAAAAATACTCATTCGATACAGGGCTGTTAATCCGATAAAACTGATTGGTACCTATAGAATTTAGTGTTAAGTTGGCAGGGCTGTTTAGTACTGTTGGTGTTCCCCAGCCAAGTAATTCGCGCTCTACGGCGCAGAAATATGGAGGTGTTTTGCTATTGTTATTGTAAGCTCCACCTGCCATAACGCTCCAGGTATCTACATCAAACGATTGTCCGTTTTGTTCGTAGTCCGTATCATACAAATCGGGTAAGCCAATGGCGTGCGAAAACTCATGGCAGGCAGTTCCTATCCCATCAATGGTGGTTCCAGATGTACCGAACAATTCGCTGGAGCATGAGTATCCCCCTATTTGTTTGTTGTCGAGTTTGGTTGTAACTTGTACTTCCCATTTATGTGGCCATATCGTACTTTCGGGTGCGCCCGAGGCCTCGCCATACCCTGCATATATA
>JAGNPC010000173.1 GCA_017989795.1 Paludibacter sp.
GAATGTGGTTGGTGAGTTTTGCATCGGGCTCTTTATTGTCGGCAGCAGCTTTATTAAGCCTGTCGAGTACGGTGTGTAACTCTCTGTCGATAACGGCTTTGTAAATCTCTTCTTTATTATTGAAATAAGTGTAAAGCGTGCGTCTGCCTTTTTGTGAAGCTTCTGCTATGTCGTTCATTGTCACGTCTTTTTTGCCATGTTTGGCAAAAAGTTCACGGGCTACTTCAATAAGCATTTTTTTAGTATTCGACATTTTTTTCGACATGGCAATCTGTTTTTACATTTTTTGCAAAATTAGCAATTTGTTTACAAAAAAACAAGTAGCTGCTTCCTGCTAACAAAGATAAATAAAATTCAATACTTTACTCATTTTTTACGTGTAAATGGATATTATTTAATATTTTTGCTCTCAAAAATAATATATTGTATGAAGACAGTTCAAATTACTGATTGCACAGAGATGGAAAAGATCATTTTAAGTTGTAGTTACTGCGTAGTTAGCTTAGTGCATCCTGATGGTACACCCTATAGTTTTCCGATGAATTTTGCGTATGAGCCTGGTCGTATTATTTTGCACTCAGGGCCCGATGGTTCTCACTTGCGAGCGCTCGAAAAAAACAAGGCAGTTTCGGTGGTTTTTTGTGCTGGAAATGAGTTGGTGTATCAACACAAAGAGGTAGCTTGCAGTTATCGGATGCGCTCTCAAAGTGTGGTGTGTAAAGGTTTAGTACATTTTGTAGAGGCCGATGAGCAAAAAGTAGTAGAGCTCAATAAACTGATGAAACAATACACACAAAACGAATTTAAGTATTCAAAGCCGGCTATACGCAATGTAAAAGTGTGGATTGTAGAGGTGCATGAAATGACAGCTAAGGCATTTGGAATGCCACATAAATAATTGTTGAATGCATTTTACTGAAAAAATACTTAAATATGATCTATCCTTGTGATTGACTGAACTATTAGCTGTTAAAAAGAGTTTAAATAGATATGTAGTTTTAGTCACTACGTTTTTATTTGATATACTTAGGTTGTACTTTTTTTATTTGCCCCCACATGAAAATACTTTTAACGGGTGCTACGGGATATATAGGTAAACGACTCCTTCCATTGTTAGTTGAAAATGGACATGAGGTGGTTTGTTGCGTGCGCGACCCCAAACGCTTTTCGCCGCCCGATTCTGTGAAGTCGCATGTAACCGTTGTGCAGGTCGATTTACTCAACGTCGATACACTTATTAATATACCTAAAGATATTAATGGCGCTTTTTATTTGGTGCATTCCATGTCTTCGTCATCGGAGTATCAGTTTTTGGAGCAAGAGTCAGCGCGTAATTTCAGGGATGCTATGGATGCTACACGCGTAAATCATGTGGTATACTTAAGTGGTATTGTTAACGAAACCACACTTTCGGAGCATCTTACTTCGCGCAAAAATGTAGAAACTATTTTGGCTAATGGCAATTATCACCTCACCACTTTGCGTGCAGGTATTATTGTTGGGTCGGGAAGTGCTTCGTTTGAAATTATGCGCGACTTGGTTGAAAAGCTCCCAGTTATGGTTACACCTCGTTGGCTCAATACCAAATGTCAGCCAATAGCCATTGCAGATGTATTACAACTACTTACCAAAACTATTTTTAATACGGCGACTTTTAATAAAAACTATGATATTGGTGGGCCTGATGTACTGACCTACAAAGAGATGCTGCTTGAGTTTGGTCGGGTGCGAAAACTAAAGCGATTTATATATACTATTCCTGTAATGACTCCTAAGCTGTCGTCGTACTGGCTCTATTTTGTAACCTCAACTTCGTATCGTCTTGCTATTGCACTTGTTAATAGCATGAAAGTGGAAGTGATTTGTCGAGATAACGAAATTGAAAAACTGCTCAATGTGCAACCTATCGGTTATACCGAGTCACTCGAAAGAGCTTTTGTAAAAATAGAACGCAATGAGGTGATTTCGAGTTGGAAAGATTCATTTAGTAGTAGCAACTTTGATAGTGATATCTTAGAATACATTCAAGTGCCTACTTTTGGCTGTTTTACTGATATACGAAAACGGAAATTTGAAAGTAAGCAGCATACTGTCGATGCTGTGTGGAGTGTAGGAGGCGAAACTGGTTGGTATGCAAACTGGCTATGGGAATTGCGTGGTTTTATTGATAAGCTATACGGTGGTGTGGGTATTCGTCGTGGCCGAACTTCCGAAACATCACTTAATACTGGCGATGCACTTGATTTCTGGCGGGTGCTCTATGCCGACAAATCCGAAGGTCGCCTACTGCTATTTGCCGAGATGAAACTCCCTGGCGAAGCATGGCTCGAGTTTAGAATTCAGGGTAATGAGTTGGTGCAAATTGCTACTTTCCGCCCGCTAGGGCTTTATGGCCGCCTTTACTGGTATTCAATACTTCCTTTACATAGCATTATTTTTAGCGGGATGATTCGAAAGTTAACGCGCTGAAAATAATTTTTATCCCTATTTACACTGTCCTGAAAAAAATAGCGCGCTAATATACTTTCGTAAATTAGCGCGCTATAGTTATTTTACACTTGCTTTTTAGCTCGTTCTTAAGCTGTTTTATTGATAACTTACAATAAACTCAACGCGTCGGTTGGTTTTACGTCCTTCGGCAGTTGTGTTTGGTGCTGTTGGGCGTGTATCGCCATATCCTTTAGCTGTTAGGCGTTCTGCTGCAATACCTTTGCTTATTAAATAGCTTCTTACTGCATCGGCACGTCTATCCGACAGAATCTGATTTCCTTGAGGTTTACCCACATTGTCGGTGTGTCCGCCAACTTCTACTTGATAATTAGCATTTTCGCTCAGCACACGTGCCACATGATCGAGAATGACATAAGAAAGTGGCTTAATTTTAAAGCTACCAGTTTCAAATTGAATGCCTAAAAGTGCTTTTTGGAATATTACTTTCACTTCGTTTTTAATTTCGGGGCAACCACCATTTGTTGATACACCTGCTACTTCGGGGCAGTGATCCAACTCATCGGGTATTCCATCGCCGTCTTTATCCGTTTTGATGTTTTTTCCGTTTAATGCATTTGTACCATTTGCAGCGTTTACACCGTTAGCGCTATTTTCGTCAATCACTTCCAATACTACTTTGTTGCAGCCTGTTGTATCAACCATTGCACGTTCGGCTTCTGGTGTTTCGGGGCATTTATCTTTGTAGTCGGGCACTTTGTCGAGGTCGGTGTCTTTCGGACAGCCTAACGAATCAACAGTAGCATAAGCTTCTACAGGTGTTCCCGGGCATTTATCTTTGTAATCAAACACACCGTCACCATCAGTATCCATTGGGCAGCCATCTGCATCAACAGTTCCGTGTGCTTCTTTTGGAGTATCTGGACATTTGTCTACATAATCGTGTACGCCATCGCCATCTGTATCAAGCGGACAGCCATTTTTTTGTACTATCACACCAAGTGGTGTGTCAGGACATTCATCTTTACGATTTCTAACTCCATCTTTATCATCGTCTTGTTTGTTTCCAAAAACAATATTAAAACCTACTGCTAAATTTAAGCGATCGGTTTTGTAAGGTACTTTTGAGAGCGTTATATTGCCCATACCTACACTCGATAAGTTCAGTTTTATAGGTGTTGCTAATGTGGTATAATGCATGGGTATGTAATCGGCTGCTGCAAATAAGTTGATAAATCCAAGCCTAAATCCTAAACCTGCACCAATGTTACTGCCACGCCCGTTAAGTACCGAGTACGATAAGGAGAAGTTGAACCAATTTGCGGGCTTAACATTCAATGCCGTTGTAATTTCGGGATATATTTTTTTATTCATTACTTTAGTCGATCCCAATACGCCAACACTTAATAATTCATTTAAAAAACTATATTCGGCACTTAAATTTATGCGTGGCGAAAGGTTTGTGGTAAATGATTCATAACTCTTTTCCTCTATTAAATTGTTTTGAATATCATCGTAAATGGAGTCTGTTAAATTTCCAGTGTCGATACCTTTTAGCACATTCGATATATTAAAGCCATTGATGCCTTGAAACATATAGTCGAGCGATTCTGTGTAGTTAATCACATTTTTCCCACTCCAATTAATCATTCCTAAATCGGATACAGAAGCAGCTACTTCAAGATTTTTAATGGGTTTATAAGTTGCACCTAAATCAATTGCACCTCCCTTGCCCGATGGTTTTAAAAATGTGTTTACAGTAATACTCTCCATATCTGGATAAGATGAAAATACTGTTCCATTTCCATTTATTCGAATGTCGTCAATGCCAGATTCTAGACCCAAAGTGTTAACTTTTAGTTTGCTCCCTGCGAGGCCATGTAAGTATTTAAGTTTGATACCTACCTGCAACTTGTCGTTTATTTCGCGTGAGTAACCGAGAGCTGCCTCTATAAATCCTGTACCATTTCCGTACATTGATGAAAGGTCAAAAATTGAGTTTGATAGGGTAGGTACACCATTTAAGGTTTCGGCATTTCCATACAAAAGCAGTTTAAATGCATCGCTAGGCAGGGTGGTGTTTACTATCGATTTTGCTGTGGCGCTAAAAGTCCAGTAGGCCGCTTTGCTACGAAAGCCAAAGCCCAGCAAGTTGATGTAAGCTTCGGTACCTACATTTACCGACGATTTAAGGCTATTTAATACGCCTGCTTTTGATAATTCCAATGAAGATAGTGTAAGTCGGTTGTTGCCAAAACTTAACTGCGTATTTCCTATGGCAGGTAAACTGAGATAGAAATTGCTTAAAGGTTGAAATGCGGGATTAAACTGATGTCTAACAGGTGCATTGTCAATAAAATAGAGTGTATTGGCAAGCTGCGCTTTTAATGGGCTCGCTGATAGAAAAAAGCCTACAACTAGAATTGTAATTATTTTAAACTTCATTTTACAATGGTATTATCGATTTACAGTAAAAACAAACTATTCAAAACTAAATAATTTTTCGCCATTTAAATAGAGGCCTAAGCGTATCGAAAGACTGTTCTCCTTTCGGAAAGTGATTTTTTTATTTGCTTCGCTTTCAAAAGTCAGACTGTATGCTATGTTACTTACTTGTGCTAATTGATCAATTTGATCCTTTTTT
>JAGNPC010000174.1 GCA_017989795.1 Paludibacter sp.
GTTTACAAATTCAAAAAATCAAGAATAATAAACAGTTAAATTAATAACAACAATTTAGCTTAACTATTGATGTAAATGGACTTACAAATGGGGAGTACTATACTATATTCAAATGAAAAATCTATTCTATTTTTTCCTGATTTAATGCATTTGACATTGCAAATATTGATAACAAAACTTGTTAAAGA
This sequence comes from Paludibacter sp., assembly GCA_017989795.1. Classification (GTDB taxonomy): domain Bacteria; phylum Bacteroidota; class Bacteroidia; order Bacteroidales; family Paludibacteraceae; genus Paludibacter. The sequence goes on from JAGNPC010000174.1 coordinate 189, forward strand.
ACCTGCCCCTTATAAACGTATACAATTAGGCAAAAATATTGTACAGTAAGTACAAAACAGAATACCGCTATAATGTCATATAATCTTACATACCAACACATTAACGCCTACAAATGGTTTAATGCAAATAATAAAATATATTTTCAGCGTTAAGTTCGTAAACTTCAAAATACAAGTATTATTCTAAAGTTTTTTTACTTAGATTAATATTTATACACATCCCATACGAAGGTATTCATAGCATACAGTTGTATTTATTTGGATTTCAAAAAAAAGCCTTAACTTTGCCTTTCATTGACCGTAGGTCGTACGATTCTTCGAGTTGGTTTGTATTTAACATTCGAAAACCAAAAACACTCCTTTAAAATTATTAGCCAGTGGCAGAGGATTTGTACTTTATTTTTTCTTTAAAAAAACAATTTTAATATATTTCAAATAAGCCCCTAATAAGGCGCAAGCAACAACATTATGAGAGACTGGACAACCATCAAAGAATTTGAAGAAATAAAATTCGAGTATTTCGAAGGCATAGCAAAAATCACCATCAATCGCCCACGTTATCGCAACGCTTTTACACCCGACACCATCAAAGAAATAATCGAAGCAATGGTGTTTTGTCGCGATAGTCAGGATGTAGCAACTATCATTCTAACAGGTGAAGGCGATAAAGCATTTTGCAGTGGTGGCGACATTAACGTAAAACAAACAGCTGGTTACATTGGCAAAGATGGTATTCCACGCCTCAATGTATTGGATTTGCAAAAACTTATACGTAGCATGCCTAAACCCGTAGTGGCTATGGTCAACGGATTTGCAATTGGTGGCGGGCACGTTTTACACGTGGTGTGCGACTTGAGTATTGCTTCCGAAAATGCCATTTTCGGACAAACAGGACCCAAAGTAGGAAGCTTCGATGCTGGCTTTGGCTCATCGTACCTTGCACGCGTAGTCGGACAGAAAAAAGCGCGCGAAATATGGTTCCTTTGTCGTCAGTATTCGGCAGCCGAAGCATTGGAAATGGGACTGGTAAATACCGTAGTTCCTTTTGACAAGCTCGAAGACGAAACCGTAGCTTGGTGCCAACAAATGATGCAACACAGCCCACTTACACTGCGCATGATAAAAGCCGGCCTAAACGCCGAACTCGATGGACAAGCTGGAATTCAGGAACTTGCCGGTAACTGCACCATGCTTTATTATATGACCGAGGAAGCGCAAGAAGGTAAACATGCCTTTTTGGAAAAACGTAAACCCGATTTTTCGAAATACCCTAAGATGCCCTAGATTTTTACAACATATCTAGTTTATAGTTATCCATTTACAATTTACCATTTAAGGAAATGAAGATAAAATCGTGGCTTACAGCTTTTCGCCTCAAAACACTACCACTCGCTTTGTCGAACACCATTATGGGTTCGGCATTAGCAGCGGCAGCTGGCGGTTTTAGGTGGTCGGTATTTGGCTTGGTAGCACTCACCACCATTTTGCTACAAGTACTATCGAACTTAGCCAACGATTATGGCGATTTTGCTAACGGCAAAGATACCGCCGAGCGCATAGGTCCTAAACGCATGGTGCAAGCTGGCGAAATAAGCCCTCAGCGAATGCTCCGAGCCATTATAGCCATTAGCATACTTTGCCTTATCAGTGGTGGTTCGCTTATTATCATTGGCACTACTGGCATTAACATAGGCAACATACTGCTCTTTGCAGCTCTCGGACTGGCTGCCATTGCGGCTGCTATCAAATACACAGTGGGCAAAAACCCTTACGGCTATCGTGCACTGGGCGATGTGTTTGTGTTTATCTTTTTTGGACTTGTAGGCGTTATTGGCACCTACTTTATGCATGCACAAACAGTGCAATGGGCTTTACTCCTACCCGCTACGAGCATGGGGTTACTGTGTACAGGCGTGCTTAATATGAACAACCTGCGCGATTACGAAGCCGACAAAAATGCGAACAAAAACACCCTAGTGGTATTCTTAGGGCCTGCTAAAGCCAAATATTACCACCTCGTTCTCATCCTTGGAGCTGTCGTTTGTGCTATCGCCTACACGCTCACAAACTACAGCACAAACGCTCAATGGTTATTTCTGATATCGCTACCCGTATTGGCACTTAACCTAAAAACTGTATTTACCTATAAACAGTCCATCGAACTATATCCCGAACTCGGAAAACTAGCTATAGGCACGCTTCTGTTTGCTCTTAGCTTTGGACTCGGATTGCTTGTTTAAGGAGTAACGAAAAGCTAACTCAAATATTTTTTCAAAAAAAAACTAAAAACATTCGACCAATTGAATCAATTTTCAAATATATTTATACTTTTGAATAAAAATTCAGATACAAACTTGACTAGTAATAGCATTAGAAACAAGCTAAACTTTTAAAACATATAAATTTATGTTTAATCAAGAAGAAAACGACGACGAAGATTACGATTTCAATTTTGAACTCTCAGAAGTCGAAGAATGGTACGAAAATAATTATTCTTATTTCTTGCAAAAAAAAGAAAACGAATATGGGCCATCGCTAGAAGTAGAGAACTTTTACAATGCGGTGTATGTACCATTTATGCGCGACTTAAAAAAACCAATCAAGCAGTTAGTCGATAAACAGTTTCCCTTTATTGCCCAAGAACACCGCCCCCAAGTGTTAGCTCAAATTAACGCCGACATTGATTGGATAGGACATGAATTTATACTTTTTCTTTACAATGCGGTAAGCTTTTTAAAAACAGAAAAAGACATACACGAAATATACCCTGACTTTGACGAATGGGCTAAAACAACTGCAAACTACCGCAAACCACATTACATTGACGCGTCAATCTTCATTAGAACAGAAGGAATAACAGAAGAAATAATACAAGAAGTTATAGCCGAAAGCATTATAGAATCGGACCTACAATTTGAATTTGAAGACAAACCACGCTCCGAGTTCTACAATATAGTTCAAAACATAGTTTTTAAATACTATCCCGATTTGTTTGATATGAACAAAGATGGATGGATGCTATTTGAATTTTTTATGTATGGGGAATATATGAGCTACCAGTTAAACTTTGAACATTACGATAGCTTTATTGAATATGGCCTTGATGTTGAAGATTTAGATTTACCTTACGAAGAATATCGAAAAAAACTCTCGATAAAATTTAATGAAAAATTTGATAAAGAGCAGGAATTGATAAAAAAGCAAGATGATTCCAACACGGAAAATAACCAGAAAACAACCAATTAAAAAGCTTTTAAACACATAAACATATTCATTGCGCTAACTCCTCACTTAAAAAACCTTTAATCTGATATATTAATTGTAATTTAGCAGTGAAATTCCAACTGCAATCTTTATCTTTGTTTAGCGTATGAAAATCAGCATCATTCCCTTATTAGCACTTTGCTCAGTACTTTTTATATCATGTAAAAAAGACACTGCCGACACAAGCCGTCAACAAATATTGGAGGTGGAGGGTCGCTTTTTGTACCTCGAAGATATTCAGGATATTATACCACCAAACGTTGACCCCAAAGACAGTGCAGAAATTGCCCAAAGCTTTATTCGCAAATGGGTTACCGATGTGCTTTTGTACGAAAATGCGAAACGAAACTTAGGCAACCAAACCGAAATTGACAAACTGCTTGAAGAATACAAAAAATCTTTGATTATTCATCAATACCAGCAAAAATTATTAAAAGAAAGGCTCCCTAAACAACCAACTGAAGACGAAATTAAAGCTTTTTACGAAGAGTACAAAGATCAACTCACGTTAAAAGAAAATGTGATTCAAGGAATATTGCTAATCACACCCGAATCGGCGCCACAACGTGCTAATGTTCGCAACTGGGTGCGCTCTGGCAATGAAAAAGCCCTCGAAAGCATCGAAAAATACAGCATGCAACATGCCATAAGCTACGATTATTTTGGCGATAGATGGCTGCCTTTCTCGGAAATATTAAAACGCCTACCGCTTCAAATCGAAAATCAATCCGATTATTTATCGGGACGCAAATTTGTGGAACTAAGCGATAGCACCAAACATTATTATTTGAGTATCAAAAGCTCAAGAACTGTTGGCCAAACTGAACCTTACGAAATGGCCAAACCCAAAATTATAAATTTGATAATGAATAAATTAAAATCAGATTTTATTAGTAATTTTGAGACCGAAATTTACAACGACGCTATAAAAAACGAATCAGTAACATTTTTCAACAAAAAATAAATAAACATCCAACCAATAGGTTGACATCTAACATTATATGAAAAGAAAATTATTATTTTCAGCACTCGTTATTCTATTGTTTTCGACAAACACGTACGCCCAGAAAAACATTATCGACGAAGTAATTTGGATTGTAGGCGACGAGTCGATACTAAAATCGGAGGTTGAAGAACAAAAATTACGTGCTCAATACGAAGGCACACCGCTTCAAGGAGATCCTTATTGCGTTATTCCCGAACAAATTGCAATCAATAAATTATTTTTACATCAAGCAGTTTTAGATAGTATTGAAGTGAGCGAAAGTAATGTAATGAATCAGGTCGAATCACGTCTAAGCTTTTTCATGTCGCAAATTGGCTCTAAAGAAAAAATGGAAGAGTACTTCGGTAAAAAAACAATCGAACTACGCGAAGACCTACGCACCAGCATACGTGAGCAAATGATTATACAGCAAATGCAACAAAAATTAGTAGGCGATCTCAAATCAACACCAGCTGATGTTCGCCGTTACTTCAATACTTTAGCTGCCGATAGCGTTCCAAATGTACCTGCTCAAACTGAGTTGCAAATAATTAGCTTCGAACCACCAGTACCGCTAGCCGAATCAAATCGTATTAAAGAACGTCTCCGCGACTATACCGAACGTGTAAACAAAGGTACATCCGATTTT
>JAGNPC010000175.1 GCA_017989795.1 Paludibacter sp.
GCTTGTGACAATATCGGTGTTTCTACTTCTAATACATCACGTTCAGCAAAGAACTGACGAATTTGGGCATACATTTTTGCACGCCCACGGATAGCCGAAATATCACAAGTCGGTTGATATTGAATGTCTAACTGACTCATGCTTTTGGTCCTCCATGTGCTGCCCATTCACGGCGTAGCGGATACGTTTTTCTTAAATGATCAAAGGCTTTTTGATCGACTTTTCCATCTTTCAAACAAGCTCGTAAGTTTTGATCATCACGTGAAATATCGTAAATTTCAGACAAATGTTTTACTAAAACTTCTTTTAAATTTTGATCTTTAAAAAGTTGTTCACACGCAGGAAGCTGTGTTTCAAACTGTTTGTTTGGAATGTAATTAAACTCTTGGCAAAACGCATCGTAAATCATCTGCGTACCACGTGCTTTGCCTTCTAAGCTATAACCTGCAATATGTGGTGTAACCAACGTAATTAAATTGAGTAACTCTTCAGAAATTTCTGGCTCGTGTTCAAAAACATCTAAAACAACTTTTCGTTGTGTCTTTTGAATATCTGCAATTAAAGCAGCTTCTTCAACCACAGGACCACGTGCAGAGTTAATTAAAATACAGTTTGGCTTCATTTTCGCCAACGCTTGAGCATTAATTAAATGATAAGTTGGATGCTCTCCATATTTAGTTAAAGGCACATGAATTGAAATTGCATCGGCTTGTTTTAATAAGGTATTTAAATCAACTTGATTGATATGTTCACGTGTTTCAAATGGATCAAATGCAATAACATTCCAACCCAATAGTTTCGCCATAACTGCCAAACGTGAACCTACATTACCTAAACCAATAATACCTAAAGTAAAGTTTCCATTTGCATGGATAAGTTCTGGTTGTAACTTTAATAATGCTGTAATGACGTATTCAGAAACAGCTTGAGCATTGCACCCTGCTGCATTTGACCATGTAATTCCTTGTTGTTCTATAAGTGGAATATCTAAATGGTCTGTACCAATGGTCGCACTTCCAACAAATTTGAGTGCTGTATTATAAATAAGATATTCATTAACTTGAGTGACTGAACGCACCAATAAAGCTTCAGCATCTTTCACATCTGCATGTGTCAAAGTACGTCCAGCTTTGTGTTGAATATCACCAAACTCTGAAAAGAAATAGTCGGTGAATGCTAGATTTTCATCTGCAATGATTTTCATAATGCATTCCAATTGTGTCATGGCATTATAATAACGCTTGGATATTACATTGACCATGCATACCCAAGCATTAAAGGGAAATTACTCTACCAATAAATCTTTAGGATTTACCATATCGCCATAAACTGGCTTTAAAGTTTTTTCATAAGCTTGGTGGATTACACCTTCTTTTGAAAGTTTCTCTAAATCTTTATTCAACCAATCTAACAATTCTTTATTGCCCTTTTTAACCGCAGGTGCAATAAGGTCTTGCTCGCCAAGGCTTGTAATACCTACAGTATAGTCTGGGTTTTCTTTCGCCCAAGCCAATACCAGTAAGTTATCGTGTGCAAGTGCAATACCACGCTTATCTTTTAAAGCATCGAAAGTTTCTGTGTTTTGCTCGTATTTTTGCAGCTTAATTTCTTTATGCTGTTTGCTAAAGAATGAATCTGCCGTTGTACCTTTATTGACCAATAAAACTTTATCTTTCAACTGCGCAATATCGGTAATAGGCGCATCTTTAGGTGATACAACGCCCAAAGCAACTTTCAAATAAGGTTTTGCATAATCTACAACTTCTTTACGTTCTGGTGTTACCGTAAAATTTGCAAAAATAATATCCACTTTATTTGCTTTAAGATATTCAACACGGTTTGCAGCTTCGGTTAAAACAAACTCAATCTTGTTTTCATCACCCAATAAATCTTTAGCAACATGTTTTGCAATTTCAACATCAAAACCTTGGTTCTGACCTTTTTCATCTAAATAACCAAAGGGTGGCTTGTCGCTAAACACGCCTATGCGTACCACACCGTTTTTCTTAATTTGTTCAATACTTGACGTTGTAGTTTGATCTTGAGCAGATTCATTTTTCGTTTCTGCATTTTGACCACAAGCAACCAAACCAAAACCTAATAAAGATACTGCAAATAATTTTTTTACATTCGCTAATTTTTTCATTGTTATCCTCTCTGGATGTTTCCTTACAGCGCTAAATAAATGAAGTAAATTTACTTACCATCAACATCTAAGAAAATTTGTGAGTCGACTTTTTCACCATAAAGCGGCTTTAAAGTTTCATCGTAAATCTTCTGAATTTCACCCGTTTCACGTAAATGTTTAATTTCCGTATTTAACCAATTCAGTAATTCCACATTGCCCTTTTTAACCGCAGGTGCAATAAAGTCTTCATTACCAATTTGCGGAATACCCACAACGTAATCTGGATTTTGAGCAGCCCATGCAAGTGCATACGTACTGTCTTGTGAGATTGCATCGCCACGACCATCTTTTAAGGCATTAAATGCATCTGTATTTTGTTCAAACTTCAATAGTTTGATTTTTGGATAATTCTTTGAGAAATAACTGTCCGAGCTTGAACCTTTATTCACAATTAAAGTTTTGTTTTCTAAATCTTTAACAGAATTAATAGGACTCTTTTTAGGAGATGCAATTCCTAAAGATACTTTCAAATACGGTTCTGCAAAATCCACAACTTCAATACGCTCAGGCGTTACAGAAAAGCTTGCAAATACAACATCTACTTTATTCGACTTTAAAAATTCAACACGGTTTGCAGCTTCAGTAACCACATATTCAATTTTGTTTTCATCACCTAGTAAATCTTTAGCAACATGCTTGGCAACTGCAATATCAAAACCTTGATTTTTACCTTCGCTATCGATATAGCCAAATGGCGGATTATCTGCAAAAACAGCTACACGAATCACATCATTCTGTTTAATTTGCTCAAGTGATGATGCATGTGAATTTTGCGCTTGTTCATTATTCCCACACGCTATTAAACCAATTGCAGAAAGCGTTAAACCTGTAGCAAATATGAGGGATTTTTTAGATATCATTTTAATTTCCTATTCTATTAATAACTTAAAATATTTAAAAATGCCTTAGCACGTTCAGTTTGAGGCTGTTTAAAAAAGACATCAGGCGTTGCTTCTTCAATAATGTTGCCTTTATCCATAAAGATAATTCTGTCTGCAACTTTCTGCGCAAAACCCATTTCATGCGTAACAATCAACATAGTCATACCTTCTTGAGCTAGTCCTAAAACAACATCTAGAACTTCACGTACCATTTCAGGGTCAAGTGCTGCGGTAATTTCATCCATCAGCATGACTTTAGGTTGCATCACCAATGAACGAACAATCGCAATTCGCTGTTTTTGCCCACCCGATAAATTACGTGGATAATCTAGCTTTCGATCAAACAAGCCCACACGTTTCAATAATGCATCTGCAACTTTTTCTGCTTCTGCTCTATCACGCTTTTGTGCTTTAAGTGGTCCTAACAAAATGTTATCAATCACGTTCATATGACCAAATAATTCATAGTTCTGAAAGACCATTCCCACGTCTTGTCGAACTTTTGTCCACTCAATATCTTGACCTAATACGCCACTGCCCTCTAAACGTATTTCACCTGCTTGAATTTCTTCTAAACCATTGATACAACGTAACAGCGTACTTTTACCGCAACCCGAAGGACCAAGAATGACAACAACTTCACCCTGTGCAACATTTAAATTGATGCCTTTTAAAATTTGGGTATCAGCAAATGATTTTTTTAAATCTTTAATTTCTAATAACGACATAGCTTATTCCCAAACTTTTTCTAAATAACGTGACGCCAGCGAAAGCGGATAACAAATAATGAAATACAATACAAAGATGAGCCCATAAATCCAAAGTGATGCATTGGGTACGGTTAGCAAGGAGTTTTCAATGATCTGCTGTCCTACTTTGAGTACTTCGACAACACCAATAAGCACCGCTAAAGAACTGGTTTTCACCATTCGCGTAAACAAATTAATGACACCTGGCGTAATTCGCTTCAAACTTTGCGGAAATACCACCTGAGTTAAAATTTGAGCTTCACTTAACCCTAAAGCAGCCGCAGAATCTCTTTGATGTTTATCAATAGAGCTAATTCCTGCTCGAACAAGGTCACCCATTTCTGCCGTGCCCCAAAGCACAAAAACAAAAATACATACCCAAAAAGATGAGAACTGCCAGTTAAACCATGTTGCAAAACCAAAATAAAAAACAAACAGCAAAACTAAAATTGGAATAACACGTATTGCTTCTAAATAAATTCGGCATAAAACTTTAATAAACGGATTTTTTGACGTCATAATTACGCCAAAAATTGCACCTAAAATAGCCGATAAAAAAACAGAAATTATGGCAATTTGGATGGTTTGCCAAAGTCCTAGAAATAAGCGTTCTAAATGACTTGGCTGAAACAAATACTCAATTCCCATGGCTCACCTTTCTGCTTCTATATTCCAAATAGCTTGTGAGTGCAGATACAGGCAAAAGAATAATGAGATATGCACAAATCAATAAAAATAATGCTTCTGTTGTTTTGTAATCCATACCGATTAAGTCTTTGGTTACAAACAATAATTCAACAATAGCAATTGCACTTAACACAGAACTTTCTTTAATAAGAAATAAGCAGTTCGCGCCAATTGCAGGTATAGAAACTACCATGGCTTGAGGAAAACTCACATGTCTGAAAATTTGAACTGGATTTAAGCCAATGCTTTTTGCTGAATCAATTTGACCTTTAGAAACAGACTGTAAACCCGCACGGAAAACCTCCGCCATATAGCTTCCACCCAAAAAGGTTAAGCCAATAATGCCGCACGTAAATCCATCAATTTTTATTCCAATTTTAGGTAAACCGTAATACAGGAAAAAAAGCTGAATAAGTAAAGGCGTATTTCTCGATACTTCTATATAACAAGCAACTAACTTATCTAGAATAAAAAATTTATAGGCCAAAATAATGCTTGAAATAAGACCTACAATAATTGAGAGGAAAATACTAATGACAGAAATTTCTAGCGTGGTCAGGGTTGCAG
>JAGNPC010000176.1 GCA_017989795.1 Paludibacter sp.
GGAACGTGAAAAATCATAAAAAAAGCCCGGTCATGGAAACTCGGGCTATAAACTTGGCATTAATATATTGAATTATAACATAATTTAAAATGCATTTCGTATAACGTGCATTATGTTAATTTTAGATTTAATTATATATAAGCGTAAGTGTTGCTTGAGCATATACACCAGTTGGAGGTACGGGAATAGCATTAGAATAATAGCGTGCCTTAAATGATTTAGATACCGCTCCCCCTGTTCCAATTGTACCAAAATTAAAAAAGCTATTTGAACTGTTTATTAGCTTAGGGGCAATTTGAAGAGGCAAGCTATTACTATCTGTAATCTGAACCGATACATTTGGAGAGTAGTTTGCTCCGGTATTTTTTAACAATCCTAAGCTACTACTGGTCGTAGTTGAATTATTGTCTGTTAAAAGAGCAACAAGGCTTTGATTGGCATCACTGGCATTACAGCCACTGACATTTACTGTAAATGCAGTATCGCCCAATGTTTGTCCGACTGAAGTAAAATCCGTCCTGCGAACTGTTGGCAATGTGACATTAATCGCTGCACCACCGTTTACAACACAAGTTGTTTTAGTAATTTTAAATGTAGAATTAAATAATCTTATTGTTGAACTTCTAGTTCGAATCCTATCTGTAGCAGAGAATAATCCAAGGCTTGGATTGTTAATAGTATATGTCCCTTGTGCATTTCCTATACCAGATATAAGTAGACGAACATTTTGTAGGCGAAGACCGCGTGTATCACTTCCTCCTGTGTAGAGTGTATAAGTTGCTGTTGGGCTATTCACCCATGATTCTGCTACACTATCTTGGTTGTCTTTGACACTAAATGCAATATAAACATTAAATGTGGGTGTTGGGGTTATATAAGTTGATGGTATTTGGTAATAGGTATATCCATCCTTGCTAATAGTTGATGAGGTATTTAAATCAGTATTTGATTGCATCTGAAAAGTAGTAGGACCAGAGCCATTACAGTTATCAATAGGTTGGGGAGATTTTGCCACGACTAGCTGCGAAGAAAGTTGTAAAAAATTATTATCACTTAATCCCTTTGCCATTGTTGCTGTAAAATTCACAGGATTGGTTACAGTTCTGCAAGCTGAATATGCTTGTGAGGAACACAATAAAACTATTATGATTCCCAGGAATTGCTTATACATTTAACGGCACTCCACATTGACAATATTCAGCTGAGTCATTTTATTATTTGGAATTAAAGCAAAGTCCTTCATAGGAATTATACAACTCTGCGTTACTTGATCTCCCCAAACAACTTTTAAGAATTCTTTTAAATTACGAATATCATTGTTTAATAAAGATTGATTTGACTGCCCCATAATACCAATCAACTTACCAGATTGAGTTTCAATACGACTACCCATTGGGAATTGTGAATTATCGATAGTGTTATGGATTCTCAACAAAATATTTGACTGAATATTTGCTTTGAAAGTCGCTAAAGTTGAACTATATAACCGCGGTATCACTTGAGTTTGGTTACTATCTAAAGTAACTTCTGGTGGCAATCGGTCAGGATTAATTGCAATCGAATTCAGATTATAGGCAGATACACTTGGATAAATTGCATTGCCCCAGCGATCTAACTTCACACCCCATGCATTTTCTACAGTCGCACCAGCACCATTCTCTACATGTACGATAGAGTAAGTATCTGCAACTGAATTAGTTGCGGTAATCCCATAAGGATGTGCAACAATTGCCCCCTGAGCAGAAAGTGAATATTGAGTATCACTTCCATTACTATAAACTGTCGTAGCTAAATTAGTTTGTGGCAATAAATAGCCGATATTCGCATTATACGTAGTCGAGTTAGAGTCGCTAGATTGATACTGAGAAATACCTACTCCAAAATTAATATTATTATGTTCACCCGAAGTACCAGATAGATTTACACCAAGGCTATCGTTTGTTTGATCTTGAAATGTATTGTGCTGATAATTCGAATTTACAAATATATTCGATTTTTTATAATCTAATGGTAATGACAAACTTAAGTAAACACTTCGATCTGATTTAGTACTACTATCTACATAATTAGTTTGACTTACCCCAATAGAATAATTTAGCAGTTTCCATGCATTTCCATAGTTCAGATTAAACTGATATTGATTCGCTTTATCAGTCCAATACTGATTGGTTAAAAAACCAAAACTAAAAGAACCTAAACGTTGATTGCTAAAGCTTTTATTAAAATTAACATTAAATTGATTTTTTAAGTCAGCTGTTAATCTTAAATTCTTTTGCTCATCGATAATCAAGTCATCATAATTTAATAAAGCTAAAGCATTTGATACCGTCAAATAGTTTCGACTCTGTAAAATACTGCCTAGACTTACATTAAAGTTATAGGAATTCCAATTATAAACATAATCCAAAGATACACGTTGTCCTTGATAATCATTAGAAAATATAGAAGTTTTGCTCAGATTTAAGATCAAGTTAAAACCACCAATGGCTGTATTTAAACCTGCACCTAAGAGCATGCTTTGGTAATTTTCAGTCAGATTTAGGCCACCTAGCAAGGTCAAATAATTATTTAAACCATAGTTGTAACTACCCTGTAAAATGGTATTTTTGGTGATTTTATCGATGGTTTTATAGTTGCCTAAAGCCAAACTATAATTATATTGTTCTGGTTTAAGCAGACTAAAACTATTCTGCATCGGGATAATAAAGGTTTTCTTTTCACCACCATTTTCAATAACTTCAAGTGTCAAATTACCTGACGAAGTTGAAGTCAAATCTGTAATTTTAAAAGGTCCTGCAGGTACAGTACGCTCATATATTTTTTGTCCATTTTGAAAAATACGGACTAAGGCATTGGTATAAGCCACATTTTCAATGACGGGTGAATAATATCGCATTGACCAAGGCAACATATTTAAGTCAGAGGCAAGTTGCACCCCAACAATAGGTAAGCTTTCTTGTTGTAAAGCATTGGTATTAAACTCACCAACACTGATACGTGAATGAATAGATAAAACATCACGATTTAAAACATTTTGATATGAACGATAGTTACCCAAACTAGAATGACTATTTGACTGAAAATTACCTGCATGTCGGAAATACCAACCATTAATATTTAACCCACCAGTCAAACTTAAATATTGATCATCACTCGTTTCAGTATGATTAAAATTTGCGTTATAGCCAAGGAAGCCTGAGTTAATCCCTTTATCAAATCGTGCAGGATCGATATATCCTTTTGGACGTTCTTTTACAAATTTTTGTGGGATAAATATAGCTATTTGTTGTGTTGAGATATCAAAATCATAATATGCATCAGGAGAAATTTCTTTGATTGTTAAACAATCTTTTTGCTGAAGTTGCTTTAAATGAGTCTCATGCAAATCCAATTTAGCAAGTAAAGTAGGATCTATACATAGAACAGCGCTTTGTGAAGTATCTAAATACTTAAGAATAATATTTAACTCACCCAGCAAACGGTCATTTACTGCAACATTTACTACATAGTTCCCCTCAGTAACATAATTTGCTGTACTGAATGAATCTAAATTTACATTTTTATTTTGACTGCCAAATAAAGAAGCTGAGCTAAAAGCCATAAATTGAGTTTGATTTTTTGCTGAGATTTTTTCCAGATTTGCTGTAAGGGCTTCCTCACTAGAAGCTGCATACGTTTTTGTGATCAGGGCCATAAAAATATAAAGGTACCCCCACTTAAATTTAGTATTCATCAATATTTTTCTCAGCAAAGACTTTTAATCAAATTTCGTTTCAAAACTCTGGTTTCCACCGAGATCATTCACAATTTGATAAGAAAATTTTTCAGGGAAAAAATTCACTGTGAATTTTTCCACAGATTGCTGCGAAAAAGGCTTAAGCATAACCACTTGACTATAATTTGCATGTTCAGATTTCGACTTAAAATCCATTTGCGTAATCGTAATAAAATAAGGCGTTGGGTTATTTAAATTAATTTCTTTCGAAACCTCATTGTAATTGACTTTAATTAAACCATATGCCGTGTTCACTGGTATTTTTATATCTGAAGGTCGATAGAATAACTTGATACGAGTTCGTACATTAAACGTTAAAATGTTTTTTCCTGAATATTGCGGATCATCAGGTGGAATATCCAATATATTAAACCAAAATAAGGATTCACGATCCTGCGGCAAACTTGGAGAACCTGTTGGAATGATACGGATAATCTGTCCTTTATTTGGTTCAACACGAGATAAAGGTGGTGTTAATACAAAAGGTATTTTATCTGCGTCTGGAATTTGATTGATGTCCCCGTTATCAATCCAGGTCTGTACCAAAGCGGGTGTGCTTAACCCATTACGCAATTGCACACTGACACTTTTAGCATTGGAGGGGAAAATAACGCGCGTACCATCTATTGTGACACCAGCAAAAATTGACTGGCTACAAAATACGATTACCAATAAAAAATATGTACGGAACATTATCCCCTCCAAGATTAATAACTTAGTTATACTCTAAAGTATAGTTAATACTAGTTTTAACAGTTTGAGAGGCTGGGCTGGCTTTGTTTGAAATATATCGAGCTTTAAGTGCGTAAGCGCTAGCGGTAGGAACACCCAACTGTCTTGTTAATGAAAAATCGACTGGTGTTGTACCATCTGTATTAAGAATTTGTACAAACACATCTTTAGTCGCTGGTGCAGAAGTATCTGTGTTAATTAACCATGATGTATTGGTTACATCATAGTTCGTACCTGCGGTTCCACTTAGCGTAATATTTTTAACAGCACCTACAGTAAGGGCATCACAAGTACCCCCGACACCATCAGTTACAGTAAGTGTGAAATCCTTCTCACCTGTAGTCGAGTTAGCAGCACCAAATGCAGTATTACGTACAGTATCAAGCTGAACAGTAACATTATTTGCTGTGCCAGTCGCACCAGCAGAACCTGTAAGGGTACAAGTACCATTAATTACTTTACCATTTATAGTGATAACACCATCTGCTGCGAATGCAGAATTTGTTATTCCTACCACGCTTAGAGCAGTAACTAATAACATTGAGTTCATTTTTTTCAT
>JAGNPC010000178.1 GCA_017989795.1 Paludibacter sp.
TATATGACTAAAGGTGTCATCGAAATTGCAAACTGGGGAGGCGATAATGTGGTATGGTTTAAAAATACAAATGCAAATAGCCCGAACGCAATTTTACCGTTACTTAAAAACCGCACGGAGGATTATTTGCCCGAACAATTTACAGTTGAAATGGATGTGTATTTTCATAAAGATTATAATTTGAATCGCACCTATAACTTGTTTCTTTACGACATGAAAAACCAAATGAAAATAATGCAACCATCTAAACCTGTTCGAGTTGAATATAATTCTATAACTTACGATTTGATTGGTGATACATATCCTGGACATGATAAATTGAAACCAAAAGAAGGTTGGCGTCATGTAGCCATATCGTTTAATAAACGTGCATTGAAAGGATATCTTGACGATACCCGATTATTGAATGTCCCTAATTTGGACATTAATCCAACCGGAATTATGATTACAGCTCACAACACATCAGGTACAGGAAAGCCGTTTATAAAAAACGTACGCATTGCCAAAGGCGCTGTGCCACTTTACGATAAATTTTTGACTGATGGCAAATTTGTAACCACAGGTATAAAATTCGATGTTGCCAAAGCCACTATCAAACCCGAAAGTATGGGCACCATTAATTATGTAGTGAAAATGATGACCGAACATCCTGAGCTGAAATTCAGCGTAGAAGGACATACCGACAGCGATGGCGACACAGCCTCTAACCAAAAACTTTCCGAAGCACGTTCCAAAGCGATACTCGATGCCATGGTTAAAGCCGGCATAAGCGCTAGCCGATTAACAAGCAAAGGACATGGCGAAAGCAAACCCATGACAGGCAACGATACGCCCGAAGGAAAAGCGCAAAATAGACGTGTAGAATTTGTGAAGCAGTGAGTGCAAAGTTGAACTTGTTCAAACTTTGCCGAGTCGCGAAGCAAATCATGTAAATAATTTGTGAAATTTTAAAATACTAAGAATCTGTCTGTTCACCCTTTAGTGGGTTAGGGGGCAGGTATATAAAAATAATAAATATGAAAGCATTGTTAATTGGTTTATTATCAGTTGTTTTGTCGCTGTCGGCAATGGCGCAGCAGCAAGGGAAATACTTTTTTGTGAAATCAGGGCATATTGAATATGCACTTGGAGGTAATACCACCGGAACTAAATCAGTGTGGTTCGATAACTACGGGATGCTTATGTACTCCTTAATTGAAAGTACAACTACAGTAAAAATCCTTGGTATGAAATCGTCCACTTCAACTAAAGAGTTGGAAATTAGGAAAGGAAATATGATCTGGAAAGCAGATTTGTTACAAAAGACGGGCTCAAAAATGACTATCGAAGCACAAACAGAGATAGGCGAAAAATTAACTAAAGGCAAAACGGATGCTCAGCTTCATGATATGGAGCGTAAAGTTTTAACTGATATGGGAGTGCAAATAGAAGGCTACGAAACTTTTTTGGGGAAAAACTGTCTGAAGTTTAAGTGGGGGACAACTAAGTCTCTGCAATACAAAGGTATTCCGTTAAAATCAGATGTTTCGACTCTTGGTATTAGTTATACCGAAACAGCCAAAAGCTTCGATACAAACATAGCAGTGCCAGCTACTAAATTCGAAATTCCTACCAATATTAAATATGAAGATATGGGCGAAATGATGGATATGTTGCAAAATGGAACTAATTAATACTAATTAAATACACTATCAAAATGAAAGACATTACTTTACGTATTTTGTTTGTGCTTTTTGCTATTACTCAGGCACATGCATCAAACAATGATTCCTACAAGTGGTTACATGCCAAGTCGTTTAACGGAATGAATGCTACGGCACTGACCGTTGATGGAAATAACAACACCTATTTTTATGGGTTCTCGTATTCCGACGTTAAATATGGCAGTAATACGACTTCAATTGACTTTGCAACCGAGCGCAATGCTATCGTTGTTGTAAAAGTAAATGATCAAAACGTTTATCAATGGACAAAGAAAATTAAGGTAGGTTTAGGTGAATCTTCCCAGTTTAATGTTCGTTCAATGGATGTAGACGATGATGGAAATATGTACTTTGGTGGTGATTTGGGTGGTTCAATTACTGTAAAATCGCAAACCTATAACATTAATGTGTATGGCTATTTTATTATGAAAACAGATGCCGAGGGCAATATATTATGGTTCAAAGCAGGAAATTTATCGCATGGGTCGGTGCATCGATTAAAATATACGGCTGGGCGAATTGCTTTCCTGAGTGCTTGGACTCCTAATCCGGAGGTAAAAGAGCTTTTTGGAACTGATTTGATGGCAAAATTTGGAAGTCTAAGCCATTTTAACGAATGCGATATGATGGTTGGTGCATTGTCGGTAACCGATGGTGAAATAGTTTTTGCACATGGTATAAAAACTGGTCAAAATTTAATGTTTCAATGGGATAATGCAGGAATAACCGTAAACAATAGGAATGTTTTAGATGCTGATAAGTCGGGAAATATCTATGTTGCCGGTGGTTTTTTTTCAAATATATTGAGGGTTGCTGGTGTCAATTATAACATAGCGTCTGGCATGGAAGCTGCCGAATCGCAATTTGTACTTTGTGTGGGCAAATTTGGCGAAACTTCGTGGGTGAGGATTATTACCAATGCTTCCGGAAAATACCCTACGCTTGCTGTAAATAACAGTACGGGTGTTGCGGTGCTTTTTAATGGGGTTGCTAATAATCTCAAAATTGGTGAAGAATCAATTGTTGTACAAGGCGATGCTTCCAAATACAACCACCTTGCTTTGTTTGATTTTAATGGCGATTTGAAGTATAAAAAAACTATTCCTGCCAAAACAACCCAAATTACAAACGGCCCTAACGGTTCATTTTGTGTAGCTGGTAATCTTACGGCTGATGGACAATACTTTGGTATCGATGGTTTGTATAATGGCGAATCAACTCAAGAAAATCTGTTTGTTGGATTCTACGACCGTACCTTAAATACCATTGCGGGTCAATCGGTTATTTCGAACGGTAAATATATGCCTGTGTCAATCAAAACTGGTGCCGATGGCAAAATCAGATTACTTGGGTTGGTAGGCTTTGAATCAGAATCAAATAATATCACATTTCCTTTTGGCGAATACACTGTGCCACGCCCCGAGGGTGATAATGGTTATGCATATTCGGTGCTCGATCCTAAACCTACTATCAAAGCGCAAATCATGACTTATGGCATTGGATGCGGTCGCTACTCTATAAATATTAATCCGAGCATTAAAAGTAAAGTGCAATGGTATGTAAATAATGTGGCTAAGGGTACCGATTTCTCATTGAAGGGCGATGATCAAACGAGTGGTTACACTTTTGGTGCAGGTGTGAGCTATATTAAAGCTATGCTTACCGATTCAACCGATGCTTCAAATACAGCCGAATTTATGGACACAGTTACAGTATATAATCCGGTTGTAAATATTAATACGCAAATCAATCCTTTAACTGGCGAAGTTAAATATGCTGTTGTTGTTTCAAATTTTGCTCCTAAATTCAATTTATATGTGGATAGAGGAAATTATGATGGAAACACAGAGGCAAGTGGCACCTATAATTATTCGCCTGGAAATCATTCAATTAAAGTGACGCTTTCCGAAGTGTCGAATATGAACTGTCATTTTCAATTCGAAAAAACGTTCGAAGTGCCTGATCCAAAATCAATTATAGGTGATGTTTGTAATCAGGGTGTTATTAAAGGTAAGGTTGAATCGGCGATTGCTAACTTTTTGGCAGGAGAGGTTCGGGTTGATTTGTATGGGTTAGCGAGCAATGGCGTTCACATTCCGCTAAAATCGGACACAATTGATGCTAATGGCGAATTTAAATTCGAAAATTTGCAAGTAGGCGACTATAAGGTGCGTGCAAATATCATTGACCCATCGAAGTATCCTGCAATAATGGTAACTTATTTCAATAATATTATGAATCAGGTTACCTCCTGGCAAAATGCCACTCCAATAACACTCAGCTGTAATCAGTGGGCCGATTTAAATCTAACTTTAGCCGCAATTAACGAATTGCTTAGCGGAACTGGAAGTATTTCGGGAATTATCAGCTACTCTAATGGTGGAGCGCAGGATGCAAGAGCTATGGTTAAAGCCTCGGCACAAGTGGGCGATTTGGTTGTGAGCAATGCACCGGTCATGCTTCGTAAAAAAAGTACAGGCGAGATAGTGGCGCGTACTACAACAGATGCAAATGGGTTGTTTTATTTCGAAAATTTACCTGAAGCAGAATACGAAATTGTAGTTGATATTCCGGGTGTAGCCATGCAATCGACTTATGATGTTACTGTTTCGGCGCAAAATAACGAAATAGAGAATCGCAACTTTTTGCTAACACAATCGGGCATTGTTACTACGAATCAGTATGCAATTGTAGCTACAGCCTCCGAGGGAGGTGTAATTTCGAATGCTGGTGCAAAAATGCTAAATGCTGGCGAAGGGTTGTCTTACACCATTACACCTTCGAATGGGCAGTTTATCGACGATGTGTTGGTTAACGGACAAAGCGTAGGTGTGGTGTCAGCTTACAATTTCAGCAATGTGAATTCAAATCAAACCATTCATGCCATTTTTAAACTCATTACATCGAAAAGTGAGCTATTTAAATCGGAATTAAAGGTTTATCCAGTGGTTTTCGATAAAAAAATAACCATAGCTGGATTGGAAGAAAGAAGTGAAATTCGCATTACAAATCAAGTTGGTGCACTATGTCATGTTTTTTACAATGGTAGTGAGGCAATGCATGAGTTTGAAGCCAGTAAATTAAGTCAAGGTGTTTATTTTGTACAAGTTGCCGATAATAACGGCGTACGGAAAACATTCAAGATACTTAAGAAATAGAAAAATACAATCCTTTCAATCTCACAAATGCATTGAAAAGATAGAACTTTTTAATCGTTAGCTAGTTTACGTCTGTTTACTTGTTTGTGTTGAACACCACTCTTAGCATTATTTGTTTAAAGAGTGGTGTTCTTTTTTTTATAATTTAATACCCACAGTGAAGTTCACTGTTCCACCATTCGAAAGTAGCTGACCTACTTGTGT
>JAGNPC010000177.1 GCA_017989795.1 Paludibacter sp.
CACCATAACCAACGAAGAAGCCAACGCCGTGCGTGCTTGCATATTACTTCACGATATTGGCCATGGGCCTTTTTCGCACGCTTTAGAAAACAGTTTGGTACACAATATTAAGCACGAAGAAATATCGTTGATGCTCATGCAGCAAATCAACAACGAATTTGACGGCAAATTGAATATGGCTATCGAAATTTTTACAGCGGTGTATCCTAAACGCTTTTTGCACCAGTTGGTTTCGAGTCAGTTGGATATGGACAGACTTGATTATTTGAGCCGCGACAGTTTTTTTTCGGGGGTTAGCGAAGGCATAATCGGCGCCGCTCGGATTATCAAAATGCTCAATGTTCACAACGATGAGTTAGTAGTTGACATAAAAGGTATTTATTCAATCGAAAAATTCTTAGTCGCTCGCCGTTTAATGTATTGGCAAGTGTACTTGCACAAAACATCGGTAGCAGCCGAAAAAATGTTGGTAAATATTCTGAAACGAGCAAAACACTTGGCTCAAAGGGGCGACGTTTTATTTTCAACACCCGCATTACATTATTTTTTATATACTAAAGTTGATAAAAATTGCTTTATTTCTTCAAACGAAGCTCTCGATAACTTTGCCAATTTAGATGATTCGGATTTAATTTCCGCAATAAAAGTATGGGGTAACCATTCAGATATAGTCCTTTCTGTACTTTGCAAAGATTTTATAAACAGAAGACTTTTCAAGGTTACAGTAAATTCGGCTTTGATTGAAAGAAGTGTATACAATGAGCATGTTGAGAAATACTGCAAACACTTTAATATAAGTGCCGAGGATGCAAGTTATTTTATGGGTGATGAAACGGTCAGCACCGACACCTATTCGGCTAAAGATGATAATATAAATATCCTTTTAAAAAATGGTATCGTAAAAGATATTGCCGATGTATCGGACATGTTGAATATTCAGGTTTTAACAAAAAAGGTTGAAAAACACTTTTTTTGCTACTATAAAATCTAATAATCAACAATTTAACACATATAAAATCAATAAACACACACTTCAAGAACACAAAACAATAACGGTAAATTTAATCGAAATTTAATCGTTTTCATAAAAATTGAATTTTGTTTTGTACCTTTGTAGCCAAAAAATTTTTTTATGGAGTTTACTGCTCAGCAAATTGCTGATTTTCTGAAAGGTACAGTCGAAGGAGACTCAACTGTAAAAGTAGGAGATTTTTCAAAAATAGAAAATGGGAAGCCTGGAACATTAAGTTTTCTGGCAAATCCAAAATACAGTCAGTACATTTACGACAGTAAAGCTAGTGTGATTTTGGTAAATGAGGATTTTGTACCCGAAAAAGAGATCGACTCTACATTAATTCGGGTAAAGAATGCATACGAATCACTTGCTTTTTTAATGCAAGTAGTAGAACAGGCAAAACCCAAAAAAACAGGCATATCTTCGCAAGCTTCTATATCAACAAGCGCAAAAGTTGGTAACAATGCCTACATTGAAGCATTTGTATCTATAGCCGATAGAGTTGAAATAGGAAACAACGTGAACATTTCGGCCAATTGTAGCATTGACGATGATGTACGTATTGGCAACAATGTAACCATTTATAGCAATGTAAGCATTTACAAAGGTTGCGTTATTGGCGACAATTGCATCCTACATGCAGGTGTACGAATTGGCTCTGATGGTTTTGGTTTTGCACCAGCCGTTGATGGCGTTTACAATAAGATACCTCAAATGGGTAACGTGGTTATCGAAGATGATGTAGAGATTGGAGCTAACACAACCATTGACAGAGCAACACTTGGAAGCACCATAATTCGCAAAGGCGTCAAACTGGATAATTTAATTCAAATAGCGCACAATGTCGAAATAGGCGAGCACACTGTTATTGCCTCACAATCAGGCGTATCTGGCTCGACCAAAATAGGTGCCCGCTGTATGATTGCAGGCCAAGTAGGTATAGCCGGACATATACAAATAGCCGATGGCACGATGATTGGGGCTCAAGCTGGTATTCCGAACTCAGTAAAAGTATCGGGCAAAAAACTGATGGGTTCTCCAGCATACGATTTAGGTAATTTTCAACGGGTAGCTATTGCGCAAAAAAACCTACCCGAATTACAAAAAATCGTATTTGAATTGCAAAAACAAGTCAAAGAACTACAAGCTAGAATAGAACAATAATACAATTAAATATAGAAACACACTATAAATTTGTTAAAATAAAAGGAATGTCAAATCAAAAATCTATTAAACAGGCTTTTACTCTAAGCGGAAAGGGCCTGCATACTGGTCTGCAAATTGATCTAACTTTCAATCCTGCACCTGAGAACCATGGAATTCGTATCAAACGAATTGACCTAGAGAATCAGCCAATTATTGATGCTTTAGCCGAATACGTAACGCACACTGTTAGAGGTACTGTATTACAAAAAGGCGATGTACAGGTTAGTACAGTAGAACATGCGCTAGCAACACTTTATGCTTATGGCATCGACAATTGCTTACTCGAAGTAAATGCACCCGAATTTCCTATTTTAGATGGCAGTGCTAAGTATTATGTTCAGAAAATTGAAGAATGTGGCATTGAAGAACAAGAAGCTGAAAAAGATTACTTTATAGTAACAAAAAAAATAGAATATACATTACCTGAATCAGGAGCAAAGATAACTCTTTTGCCCGATGACACTTTCAGTGTTGATGTGCATATTGGTTTTAAATCACCTGTGCTAGGCAATCAATATGCCTCATTGGATGATTTAAGCGATTTTGCAACCGAAATTTCGAGTGCTCGTACCTTTGTATTTGTGCGTGAAGTTGAACCTCTTTTGAGCATGAATCTCATAAAAGGTGGCGACTTAAAAAACGCCATTGTTATCTATGACGAAATAATCTCTCAAGATAAAATGGATGAGCTTGCATCCAAATTGAATCAAGAATCGATAGACGCATCGAAGCCTACCTATTTAAGTGGCGAATTGAATTTCGAAAATGAACCAGCTCGTCATAAATTATTAGATGTTATTGGCGACCTTTCACTTATTGGAAAACGCATAGTAGGCAAAGTAATAGCGCGCTACCCAGGTCACAAAATCAATACCGACCTTGCCAAAATCATTCGCAAAGAAATTAAGAAGCAGGAAGTTCAATGTCCAATTTACGACGACACGATCCCTCCTCTTTTAGACATAAACGGAATTAAAAAATTATTGCCACATCGTTGGCCTTTTTTACTCGTAGATAAAATTATTGAAATTAAAAAACGAGTAATTGTAGGTGTAAAAAACGTTACCGGTAACGAAACATTTTTTGTTGGCCATTTTCCTGACGAACCAGTAATGCCTGGAGTTTTACTTGTTGAAGCCATGGCTCAGACAGGCGGTCTACTCGTATTACACGGACTAGAAGATGCTGATAAGTACTCTACCTATTTTCTAAAAATCGACAGCGTTAAGTTTCGCCAGAAAGTAGTTCCGGGCGATACCGTTATCTTTCGCTTAGAAATGCCCGAGCCAATGCGCCGCGGCTGCGCCATTATGAAAGCTCACGCTTTTGTGGGTGGAAAAATAGTTGCTGAGGCCGAATTTATGGCTCAGATAGTAAAAAACAAATAAGAACAAAAAACAATAAATTAAAGCTTACGATATGAAACAACCCTTAGCTTACATTCATCCTGATGCTAAAATTGCGTCCACGGTTGTTATCGACCCCTTTGTAACTGTCGATAAAAACGTTGAAATTGGTGAAGGAACGTGGATCGGTTCTAATGTTACCATCATGGAAGGTGTTCGAATTGGCAAAAACTGTCGAATTTTCCCAGGTGCAGTAGTAGGTGCTATCCCTCAGGACTTAAAATACAAAGGCGAGGAAACACTTGTGATTATTGGTGACAACACAACCTTACGCGAGTATGTAACTGTAAACAAAGGAACTTCAGCCAAAGGAAAAACGGTTATTGGTAACAATTGTTTAATTATGGCTTATTGTCACGTAGCACACGATTGTATTTTAGGCAACAATATTATCATATCGAATGCAACTCAGCTGGCCGGCGAGGTTGTTATTGATGACTTTGCAATTATTAGTGCTGGTGTTTTAGTACATCAATTTACGCGTATTGGTTCACACGTAATGGTTCAAGGTGGTTCACGTGTTAACAAAGATATTCCACCTTTTATTACTGCCGGACGTGATCCAATTTCGTATGCTGGTGTAAACTCTATTGGTTTACGTCGTCGTGGTTATACAAACGAACAAATACGTGATATTCAGGATGTTTATCGCTATGTATACTTAAAAGGCATGAATACAACACACGCTATTGAACGAATCATGGCCGAAATGCCTGCTTCGAACGAGCGTGATGAGATATTATTATTTATAAAAAATTCTCCTCGAGGAATTATAAAAGGCTATTTTGATTGATATGGAAGCAAAAACGGATGAAACTCCTAAACGCAGCCTCAATTTCATAGAGGCTTTTGTAGAGCAGGATTTAAGCGATAGAAAGAATGACGGACGAATTCAAACGCGCTTTCCGCCAGAACCTAATGGATATTTACACATTGGTCACGCGAAAGCTATTTGTCTTGACTTTGGCATTGCTCGTAACTACAACGGCACTTGTAATCTTCGATTCGATGATACCAACCCGGTAAAAGAAGATGTTGAATATGTTGATTCAATAAAGGAAGATATTCAGTGGTTGGGTTATAAATGGGATAATGTTTATTACGCATCCGATTATTTTCAGCAACTTTGGGATTTAGCTATCAAGTTAATCAAAGATGGAAAAGCTTATATCGATGAACAAAGTGCAGAGGAAATAGCAAAACAAAAAGGTTCGCCAACAGTAGCAGGTGTCGAAAGCCCATTTCGCAATAGACCGATAGAAGAAAATCTCGATTTGTTTTTAAAAATGAATACGGGTGAAATTGCTGAAGGGGCTATGGTTCTACGTGCCAAAATTGATATGGCATCGCCAAACATGCATTTTCGCGACCCTTTATTATATCGTGTCATCACCTCGCATCCGCACCACCGAACAGGCGATACGTGGAAAGCATATCC
>JAGNPC010000179.1 GCA_017989795.1 Paludibacter sp.
GCATTAGCCAACATTGTTATATTTTGAAAACGATCAATAAATCTACGATAATAATCCAAGCCTTGGATAACACGAGTTTGTTGAAGTATTATTTCTGATATCCAAATGCGATAAGGGTCTGTAGTGTGACGCCAAGGTAAATCGCGCTTGTGTTGACCATACCAATTCTGAAGGGTTTTAGAAGTATTAATTGATGACATTTAATGGCGTATAATAGGAACTCTTAGGCACAAAATGGCCTAAAATTCTTGTATCTGAACGAAAACAAGTACCTTTGTGAATTATTTGACAAAAATACAACTTTTTAATTTAAAATTACCCCCATGACATTCAGTCAATTAGGCATAAGCGAAGCAATTGAACAAGCATTAACTGCAAACAAAATTACAATTCCTACTGATATTCAAACACAAGCTATTCCTCATATCTTAAATAGCGAAACCGACTTGGTTGCGATAGCACAAACCGGAACAGGTAAAACAGCAGCCTTTTGCTTACCTATTCTACAAACCATCGACCATAAATCACCTAAGATACAAGCACTTGTACTAGTCCCAACACGCGAATTGGGACAGCAAGTAGCGCGCGAGTTTTTCTTGTTTTCGAAACATATACCACGCGTCTTTACCGAATGTGTTTACGGTGGAGTTCCTATCGACGATAATATTGAACGCTTAAAACGATCGACACATGTGGTAGTGGCAACACCCGGAAGATTACTCGATTTATTAGAACGTAGAGCACTAAACTTGAAGGATTTAAAATTTTTGGTTCTCGACGAAGCCGATGAAATGATGAACATGGGTTTTAAAACTGAAATTGATAAAATACTTGACTCGTGTTGCAATGGTGTTCGCAAGTTGCTTTTCACAGCTACCATGCCAGCTGATGTTACCGAAATAATTAGTGATTACCTAAGCTCAGATATTGAGACGATACGTATAAATGCAACCGAATTTGTCAATCAAAACATAGAACACAGCTATATTACTTATAAACAAGGCGAAAAACTTGATTACCTGAAAGCTTTCCTTTCGGAGCGTAAAGGGCAACGTGGCATCTTGTTTTGCCGCACCAAAACGGCTGCAAAGCGAATTTCGAAACAATTGGTAGGCTTTGAAGTTTCGTCGGATGCACTACATGGCAATTTGAATCAAGAAATGCGCGACAAAGTGATGCGTGGACTTCGCAAAGGTCGTATCGACCTGCTTATTGCCACAGATATTGCTGCTCGCGGCATTGATGTAAAGGAATTGGATTATATCATACATTATCATTTGCCCGAAAAGCCTGAACAATACACCCACCGCAGCGGCCGTACTGCACGTGCTGGAAAGTCGGGCGTTTCGGTATGCCTTATAAAATCAGAAGAATTATCAGAAATAAAAACGCTTGAAAACGATTTAAATATTACTTTTACAGAAATAAAAGTGCAATTACTAAACGAAAATAAACAAACACATCCAATAGGAATACGCATAAATTTAGGTCTCGACCAAGGATTTACAAACAGCAGCTTAACGGAGTTCCTAGTTGAAGAAGCTGGTATCAGCACGGGCGATGTAAAAAACATAGACGTTAGTGTAAATTCTGCCTACTTTGAGATTTCAGCACATTTTGAAACGCAAATTCTTTTAAATATAAAAGGATATAAAGTTGCTCACCGAAACGTCAAATTAGAAGTGGTGGAAGTGGAGTGCTAGTTCAGAGGTAAGAGGAAAGAGGTGAGAGGTGAGAAAAAAGAAGTAAGAGAAATGGGCTAAAAATGAAATATCCATTTGGATATATTAAACAATAAAGAATATGAAACTAGCACGACAAATTAACTTTGACACACAAGGAGTTGTTTGTTGTGAGTTCCATGTGACATGAAAAAATAAATTACAAACACATGAAAAACAGTATTATAGTTGTAATAACTACATTAGTGCTCACATCCTGCGCTGAGCTTCAAATGATTGCAAAACAATATGGCATTCAAAACGGCATAAGCATTCCAGTTACAAATGCAGAAAATATTTCTGGATTGAAATCTTCATTGGATGTTGGTATCGAAAGTGCGGTTAGCAAACTCGGTGTCGAAAATGGTTTTTTGAGCGATGCTGCACTTAAAATACTTTTACCAAAAGAAGCTCAACCTATTATCGACAATATCAAACTAATACCTGGTGGACAAGATTTGGTAAACAAAGCCGTATTATCGTTAAATAGATCGGCCGAAGATGCGGTAAAAGAAGCTACTCCCATTTTTAAAAATGCAATAAAAAGCATGACTATCTCTGATGCGGTAGGCATACTTTTCGGAGCAGAAAATGCAGCTACAGAATATCTTCGTAAAACAACTTACACCGAGTTAAAAGCTGCTTTTGCGCCAAAGGTAAAAGCATCGCTAGGCAAGCCTCTTGTAGCCAACATCTCCACCACACAAACTTGGAACACCTTAAGTTCAGGCTATAACTCAGTGGCAAAATCTACGGTTGGCAAAATTGCTGGACTGCAATCGGTTGCTGTAAACCTGGAAGACTACGCAACTGAAAAGGCACTAGATGCACTATTCGTCAAAATCACGGAAGAGGAAAAGTCTATACGCACTAATCCTATGGCTCGAGTAAATGATTTATTAAAACGAGTTTTTGGTCAATTGGATAAAAAGTAAAAAGTTATTATACAATTTTACTTCCGCCCTCTTCATAGTTTACTAATTTTTCACGATTAATTTCACAAGGTACCATTTCATTACCAATAAATAATGAAAGTTCCATTTAAAAATATTTGATAAAATATACCCGATAAGGTATAAAGTTAGCCTGTAATAGCAACTCTACACCCTATCGGGTATAAAAAAAGCAATATATCTGATGCTTCGGAGAATAAGTTATCAAAAATGAAGCCTTCTAAGACTCTTAATCCAACTCAATAACCGTAATTCCTGCACCGCCAAACTGCACATGCTCATCGCGGTAAGTGGCTACACCATTAATGGTTGCTAAGTATTGGCGAATCATTTGTCGCAACGCACCAGTACCTGTTCCATGTAAAATACGCACCGAATTAATACCAACCATAATGGCATCGTCGATAAAGTAAGTTACGGCTTGTAACGCCTCATCCACACGCATGCCACGCACGTCAATTTCAGTTTTAAAACTCAACTTCCGCTGACGAACTTCATCGTTGGTATTTTGAGTAATTGAATCGTATTTTTGCTTCTCTTTTTTAATCTGCGTATTACTTATTGGCTCAAGCTTCGACAATTTAACCGTCGATTTCATCTGTCCAAAAGCCACTAAGGCATTTTTATCTTGTATTTCAATAACGGTTCCAATAGCCGTTTGCCCCACCATTCGAACAGAAGAACCCAACTTAATTGTTTCAATTACAAGTTTCTGATTAACCGTTTTCGCATTTAACGCTTCTGTCTCCTTGTTGACATTTAGATTATTGAGCTGAAGTTTAGGCGTAGAGCTCTTAAAGCCCCCTTTAGGGGGTTTGGGGGCAGGATTGTTGGCTATTTTTTCTTTAAACTCCTCTAACTCCTTCCTAATTACCTTCGTTTTTTCCTTTTCTGCCTGTGCTTCTTTAATGACACGTATTGTATTCTCAATCTTTGCATTCGTATCGCTTAACAATGTCTGGGCTTCCGATTTTGCCTTCTGAGTTATTTCTTTTCGTAGCTTATCAATTGAGGCCATTTCGGCTTCGTATTTAGCTACCGTTTCTTCCAATTTTTTCTCTTTTATTCTAATATCACGACGCTTATTTTCCCAATATCGTTTGTCGCGCACAATATCTTGCAAATGCTTATCGTAGTCCATACGGTCGGTACCCACTTTGCTAGCAGCATCAGCGATCAAATCCTCGGGCAAACCAATCTTACGAGCTATTTCTACCGCAAACGAGCTTCCTGGGTTACCAATGCTCAACTGAAACAAGGGCTGTAAATGCTGCCTGTCGTACAACATGGCTCCATTTACCACACCTTCGGTAACATCGGCATACAGCTTCAAGTTGGTGTAGTGTGTAGTAATTACCCCATAAGCTTCGCTCCTGTTAAACCGCTCAAGCGTGGCTTCGGCCATAGCTCCACCAATCATTGGTTCTGTTCCAGTCCCAAACTCATCAATCAATAATAACGTTTTTGGATTACTATTTTTGATGAAAAATTTCATGTTCAGCAAGTGTGAACTATAGGTAGAAAGGTCGTTTTCAATTGATTGCTCATCGCCAATATCAATAAACAAACGTTCAAAGATACCTGCGCGTGTGCTGTCGTGTACGGGAATTAGCATACCGCACTGAAGCATATATTGCAACAACACCACTGTTTTTAAACAAACTGATTTCCCACCCGCATTTGGGCCCGAAATAAGTAAAATACGTTGCTTTTCGTTCAACACAATATCCAAAGGTACAATTTCCTTTTTCTGCCTGCGAAGCGATAGAAACAACAACGGATGAACCGCTTTAGCCCATTCAAGTTGACAAAGATCGTCGATTCGTGGTTTTATCGCTTTAATCTCAATTGCAAAAAGAGCTTTAGAACGCAAAAAATCAATGGTACCCAAAAATTCTTGAGATAAATTTATCTCCTCGAAGTAAGGACGTAAAAAATTGGTAAACTCCACCAAAATGCGAATTATCTCACGTCTTTCTTCTGCTTCCAGTTCGCGAATGCGGTTATTGGCCTCCACCACTTGCTGTGGCTCAATAAAAACTGTTTTACCGGTTGCCGATTCATCGTGAACAATGCCGCTAATTTTGCGCTTAAAAGATGGAGAAACGGGAATTACCAAACGCCCGTCGCGTATGGTTGGCGACACATCCTTCTCCACATAACCATCGGCCTGCGCCTGACGAAGAATAGCATTTAGCGTACGCGAAACAGAACTTTCGACCTGATGAATATCACGGCGTATACGACCAAGTTCAGGCGATGCATTGTCTTTAAGCTTACCAAATTTAGTTAGTAGGCTATCAATTTTTTTAATAATCAGCGGAAATGTT
>JAGNPC010000180.1 GCA_017989795.1 Paludibacter sp.
GACGAGGCCAATGTGCAATTAGTTGAACGCTTGAAAATGTACGGTTTGCAGATGAGCTTATCGGAAGATAAGTTGAAGGCTGTTGGGGCAGCACTGAGCGGATTGTCGATTGTAATTAGCGGTACATTTAGTAAGCATTCACGGGATGAATACAAGGTGATGATTGAGCAAAATGGCGGTAAAAACGTAGGCAGTGTGTCGGCCAAAACGTCGATGATATTAGCAGGCGATAATATGGGTCCTGAGAAATTGAAGAAAGCCGAAAGCTTGGGTGTGAAATTAATTAGCGAGGACGAGTTTTTAGCACTTATAGAAAGCGAACCCGCAAAGCCAGCGAGTGGATTTACGGGAACACTTTTCTAGTTGTTATTTTTTATCAACAATAACTGCACAGGCAGCATCGCCGGTAATATTTAATACGGTTCGTAACATATCGAAAATTCGGTCGACGGCAAACAGCAGGGGTAAACCTTCAACGGGTAATCCGGCTGAGGCGAGCACGGCGACAGCCATAAACGTAGGTCCTGGTACTCCAGCTGCACCTACAGCACTCAAGGTAGAGGTGACAATTATGGCAATATACGATGACATGCTAAGATTGTAGCCATAAAGTTGTGCGAAAAATAAACACACGATGGCATAGTAAATGGCATTACCCGCCATGTTGACCGTAGCGCCTAGTGGAACCACAAATGACGCCGTCTCTTTCGAAACACCCAGATCTTTTTCGCAAGTTTCGAGTGTTACTGGTAAGGTTGCTAACGATGAGGCAGTGGAAAAAGCAACCATCTGTGGGCGTACCATGGCCTTTAAAAAGGTGGAGATTTTAAGTTTTGAAAAAAACTTTAAAGTTAAAGGGTAAAACACCAATATCATAAATACAAAAAGCATAATATTTAACCAAAGTAAGTTGGCTACTTTAAGTAAAATATCGTATCCATAAGTACCTGTAGCTTCTGCCATTAAGCCAAAAACGCCTAAAGGGGCTATCCACATTATTTTGTCCATGCACCAAATAAGAGCTTCGAGAAGTGTGTTTAATCCATTGAGCACTGGTTCTTTTCGTTCATTTGCGAGTGTGCTTAAACCTAATCCTAAAAAGAGCCCAAAGAAGATTATCTGCAATACATTTCCATCGGTAAGTGCTTTGATGGGGTTCGATGGAATCATACTTAGTAGAATGTCCCAGAATTTAAGTTTTTGAGCTTCGAGGCTGGTGGTGGAAGTGGGTATGAATTGCTGTATGCTTTCCACTGAAATGCCTGCACCAGGCTTAAACCAAGTGCCTGCAATAAGAGCGATGATTACTGCTACGGCTGTTGAACCAAGTATGTAGCTGATAGTGGTTAAGCCAATTCGTCCGGCCGATTTGGTTGTTCCAAGCGATGCAGCTCCAGTAATTATGGAAATAAATACGAGTGGTACAACCAGCATTTTGATAAGCTGCATGAAAAGTGTGCCGAGTGGAGCAAATTGTGCCGCATCGGTTCCCATTATACTACCAACAGCTATGCCAATTGCCATTGCTAGAAAAATGAGAAAACTTAAATCGCGAAAAAGCTTCTTGAATGTCATCTTAGCAATCGGTATTTAATAATTATTCATTCCATATTTTCCAAGCGGCAAGTGCTTGTTCTACGAGCATTTGTTCGCCGTTGAGCCCTGTGGCGCCCATTTCGCGGCCTTTTTTTAGGAATAATGTTTCGGCCGGATTGTACACCACATCATAAAGCAGGTGGTCGGGCGTAAGGTGTTCGTATGGAATGTTCGGGCAGCTGTCGATGTTGGGATAAGTGCCCAGCGGCGACGCATTGATGATAAGTGAATATGTGCTCATGCATTTAGCATCCAAGTCCTTGTAACTTAGCTGACCTTCGGCTGGGGTGCGCGAAACGTAAGTGGTTTCTATCCCCAATTTATTCAGAACATAACGTATTGCTTTAGAAGCACCACCTGTTCCCAAAATTAACGCGCGCTTATGGTTTGGCTTTAAATAGGGGTGGAGTGATGTTTCGAATCCGATAGCATCAGAGTTGTAGCCTTTTAAACGTAGTCCATTTTCGGTGCGGATAAACTTAATTACATTCACAGCGCCAATGGCTTCGGCTTCAGCGTCAAGCTCAGTTAAAAACGGAATGATCTGCTCTTTGTAGGGGATGGTTACATTTAATCCACTTAAATTTGGGTCGGAAATCAATGACCTAATCAAGTCAATTTTTTCAATTGAGTAGGATTCGTATTGTGCTTCGATGTTTTCGTTCGAAAATTTCTCGGTAAAAAAACGTTTAGAAAACGAGTGTCCTAGTGGGTAACCAATTAAACCGTAATGCTTCATTTTTGAAACTATTTTTTTTGTTTTTTTAAGATGAAACGAACAGCGTAAAATGCAGCAGCAATTCCAACCAAAATCATGATACCCACACTTAACTCATGGCTGTATGCATTAATTAAGTCGGCTTGTCCGTGTGCAATATAACCCATCAATGCTAAAATAACATTCCAAATACCTGCTCCAAGGATGGTGTAGATGGTAAAGCTGATAAAATTCATGCGCGCTAAACCAGCAGGTAGCGAAATTAATTGACGGATGCCAGGTATTAATCGACCAACAAAAGTAGACGTTTTACCGTGTTTTTTGAAGTATTCTTCGGCTTTAATTATTTTTTCGCTCGATAAGAGTAATACTTTTCCAATTTTACTGTCGGCAAGTTTGTACATGACAGGGCGACCTAGCCACATGGCTAAAAAGTAGTTTACATAAGCACCAATCAAAGCCCCAATGGTTCCGAAAAGTACGACCAAAAATATGTTTAAATGACTACCTGGTTTGCTCGCTATGTAGGCAGCTGGTGGAATGACTACTTCGGATGGGAATGGGATAAATGAACTTTCGATCACCATTAAACCAGTTATGCTAGCATAGTTCATGTTATTTTCGTACCAGTGCTCTACTTTTTGGATGATGGTTAAAGTGTCGCTAGACTGTACTGTGTCGGTGTCTTGAGCTTGTAAATTGAAAGAAAGTGTAATGATTGAAGCAATCACAAAGATTCTTTTAAACATTGGGCTTATTTTTTATTTTAGTTAATATATTTTATAATTGAAAATCAGCTTCGTTTGCATCACCACATACTTCAAAAAATAGTCGGTATGCGTCCAAATTTTGGGCTATTGCTTGGTTTAAATAGATGCGTGAGGCTGGTATGTCGTCGTTTTTGAAAAAAGCTACGGCAATAAATAAGTCGATGAACTCAAGGGTGTTATCCAAATCGTAAGCTGCCAAGTAATAGTCGAGTGCTGTTTTCCATTCACCTTTGTCCATGCAAATATTAGCAATGGCCATGAGTGTGTCGGGCTGATTGGGCTCTAAGGTGATTGATTTGATGTAGGCAATAAGTGCATCGTCGAGATTATCTTCGCCTACTAATGCCTCAGCAAGATAAACCCAAGCGTCAGGTGCCGATTCGTTTATTTCGAGTGCTTTTTTTGTAAAGTACATACTATCTACAAAAAGTTCTTTTTCGAGTAAGCATATCGAAATGCCCGTTAGTGCATCGTAATTTTCCTCTTTTTCGGTTAGCGAAAGTTTGTAATATGCTATTGCTTGATCAAAAAGCTCCATCTTTTCGTAGCTTTCGCCAATAAAAAGGTTGGTTTGCCAATTTTCACCAGTCATTTTGCCATAATCGAGGTATGATTCGATGGCTTGAGCAAAATCTTCGATTTGAAAATGGGCATGTGCTTTTTGCAAGCAAGCTAAAGAGTCGTTTTCGTTTATTGCTAATGCAAAATCGTAGGCATTGAGTGCATTTTTATAATCTAATTGCACAAAATATACTTGCCCTAAATTAAACCACGCCTCGCTCAAAAACGAATCGATGTTAATAATGCGATTGTAGGTTTCGATTGCCTTATCCGACTCGAGCAGTTGTTCGTAACAAAAGGCAAGTTCAAAAAGTAAATCTATATTTTGAGGATTGTACTTATCGCCAATTTTTAAAAAGTGGATTGCTTTTTCGATATTCATATCGGCAATAAAAATAAATGCGATATCGATACTTACATTGTCAATGTCTTCTTGCTCGTCGTCGATAATGGTTTGGCATATAAGTTCAGACTCTTTGCTTCGGCCTGATTTGGCATAAGCTTCGGCTTTAAGCAGCTGTAGTTCGTATTCAGAACTGTCGCCAAATGACTCGAGAATACGCATTGCTTTTTGGGTTTCGCCCACAGCAAGGTAAATTTTGGCACGTTTGGATTGTAAGTTCGAGTTGCCCGGGTGAAGTTTTAATCCTAAATCTAAAGCCTTTGAACCTTCTTTTGTTTTTCCTTTGCGCAGAAAATAGTCAACTATTGTTTCAAGTTCTTCAACGTCGAAATATCCGGGCCCTTTTCCTGCCTGAAATTGTTCGTACCGTTTTATTAGTTCTGACGAGTCATCGTCAAGTTGATATTGCAGTTTGCGACCCATGTGGTTCTTTTTTTTGCAAAAATAATGATTAAAACTTGATTTGTGCTGTTTTTAGCTTTAAAAAGTTTTCAACACTGACAATTAATGCTTTAAATGGAACGTTGTTTAGTTAAATTTGTTTTTAACTGCTTATCCCTTTCGGTCAAGCTATAAGATTTAAACCACAATAGATACATTAGAATAATAATTTGTTGATTAAGATGGTACAATTTTGTTAAATTAAAATACCGATAGGTATTTATCTATTGTGCTCTATATTATATATTTGAATATAAATTCTCTTTCTATTGTTCCTATTGTGGTTCAATTGATTCTTACCTTGGTAAAAGGAATTCAACAGTTTTATAACGAATATGAATATTACTTGACTAATGTGGATAAGCGGTTAACATTATATTCCTTCCCTCCCCCTTGTTATTTCAAAAAAAAGCAGTATTTTTGGTTTTAATAAACAATGTATTAAAAC
>JAGNPC010000181.1 GCA_017989795.1 Paludibacter sp.
CCCTTAATTGAACCATAACCATTGGCTCCATAAGCCAAATAGTGAGGTAATACAATTGTTCTCACTTCACCTGGCGTCATTTCAATTAGGTTAAAAACCCACTAGCGACCTCAAAATTATTGAAAACGGTATCCTCAAAACGCTCTTAAGCGACCGAGTACCCACCGCTAGCGTACCCCAATCAAACGGACACTCGCGTTTCAATCTCTTTGGCGGCTATGCCAAATCGCCAGGCGTTGTAAATATAAACTACGCCAACGGCACCACTTACCAAACATTGCTTCAAAACGTAGCCGCCGAAACCGCCAAAAATGGCCTACAATATTACTACATCATACGCAAGCTCGAAACCTCCAACTTTGCCAAATACTTTACGCAAGGAAGCGCCGAGCTACCCAAGCCCGTAGCCGTATTCGAAGTATCCGTAGCCACCGGAGCCCAAAAAATGGTTCGTTGTGCCAACATCAGCGATTTTCCCATGCTCTCATTCAAATACATACTTGGCGGCACAACCGAGCAATTACCCTACAACTTTTTGTCAAATCAGCAAGTGCCAGTCTCCTTTATCGTGCCCAAAGCAATAGCATTCAACGATATAAGTATCGAAAAAGACAATTCGCCCAAAGCAAAACTACCACTTGTTCCCAGCCCACTCGCATCCAAGTAAAAACACACACAAAACCAGCCCGCCATTTTAACAATAGTTAAAATGGCGGGTTTTTACATCATGAAACACAAATTTCGAATGCTAAAGTCTTAAATCATGTTATAAAACAGCTTTTTTGTACCTTTTGTTGCCAAAACACTTGCACCATTCAAAAAACCGCCGTATCTTTGCATTGTGATTTTTTCATAGTATTAGATTTAAGGTTAACAAAAAGATTGGTAGATAGTCGTGAGACTAAGCTACCATTCGTCTTTTATATACCTACCATTCCCCAATATAATATTTTTTTTGGCGTGCCCCTCGTACCTCGGGTCGGGCTTTTCGTTCTTGTACTGCCGAAATACGGCAGCACGCCACTGCAATCCCTCACGCTCACAGCCACTTCCTACCACTTGCACATTTTCTTAAAAATCCCTCCAGAAAATTCAACAGCATTACCTATTTATCTCTACAAACCACAAAACATTATTTACTTTAAATCGTTTTAATATAGATGTCATTTTTTTATTTAATCGCAATCTGTAATAATTACATAATGAATAAACTTCTTATCACACTTATCCTTGTTAGTTGCATTTCAGTAGCCCATTCGCAAACTAATGCATGGTTCACATCCTCGGCCGATGCCAAAGCTTACGCCATTGACAAAAAAGTGCCTATTCTGCTCGTTTTTGCTGGTTCCGACTGGTGTAAGCCCTGCATGATGCTCAAAACTGATATTCTTCACAGTGCCGCATTCGAAACTTATTTCCCGAGCCAAATGGCTGTTCTATACCTCGATTTCCCCATGCAAGCCAAAAATAAACTTCCCGCTGAACTTAAAAAGCAAAACGAATTGCTGGCCGAAAAATACAATAAATCAGGCGCTTTTCCTGCTATGATTTTAATAAATACAGAAGGGAAAGTACTTGGGAGTTTTACATATACTAACCAAACACCAGCCGTTTTTGTTGATCAATGTAAAACGCTTCTTGCAAGTATTCAAGCCCAATGAAATTTAAAATCGTCATATTACTCACTTTTGCTAGTTTGTATTTAAGCGCACAGTCACTCGAGTCACACAAACAAGTGCTCAAACTCATGGGTTGTCGGTTTGAGCTTACAGCAACTGCTACTACTAAGGTCGCAGCGCAACAAGCTGTTGCTGTAGGTATTGCCGAAATTTCACGAATCGAAAAGCTGCTCAGTGAGTGGGATCCTCAAACGCAAACCTCACAAATAAATAAAATGGCAGGTGTAGCGCCCGTAAAAGTCGACAAGGAATTGTACGATATCATTTATCGTTCCAATAAAGTTTCGGCTCTCACAGCCGGAGCTTTCGATATTTCGTTTGCGGCCATGGATCGAATTTACACCTTCGATAGAGCCGAACATCCACTGCCTGATAGTGCAACTGTTAAACAAGCGTCAGCGCTTATTAATTGGCAACACATTATATTAGACAAACAACAACAGACTGTTTTTCTCAGACAAAAAGGTATGAAGATAGGCTTTGGGGCTATTGGTAAAGGCTATTCGGCAAACAAGGCCAAAGCATTAATGGAAAAAATTTCTGGTGTAAAAGGCGGTGTAGTCAACGCCAGTGGCGACCTAATAGCCTGGGGATTAAGTAATCATGCCGATGGTTGGTCTGTTCAAATAGCAGACCCAACTAACAAAACCAAATCGCTGGGCACCATTCGTCTCAATAATATCTCGATAGTAACGTCGGGCAATTACGAAAAGTACTTTACTTCAGCCGGAAAGCGCTACGCACACATCATCGATCCGCGCACAGGCTATCCTACCACCGATGTGAAAAGCGTTACCGTAATTTGTCCCGATGCCGAATTGTGCGATGCCCTGGCCACCTCCATCAGCGTAATGGGAGTACAAAAAGGCTTGGAGTTAGTCAACAAATTGACAAGTGTCGAATGCCTTATTGTGGATGCTGATGATAAAATTCACACATCCGAAAAAATGAAATTAAATTATCTCAAGTAAAATATCTTAACAAATAAACATATTGGATATGAAACGTAACTTGCTGCCAACTTTCGTGTTAATGCTGTTTATAATAGCTTTTAATAGCTGTATGACGGTTAAAGCATACCAAAAAATGTATATCAACGATGCCGAAATGGAACTATCGGCAAAAAAAATTGAGATGTTCGAAACAAACTACGAGACCTACCGCGAAGGTGCTTCGGGTGCTAATGGTGGCAAAGTAGGTGGCGGATGTGGATGTAATTAATAATACAATGAACAGCATGAAAAATAACACGATTATACTTATGTTAGCTGCCTGTGTAGCGAGTTTACCTGCTTTCGGACAAGAACTCTTTAAATCTACGATTGATACTGCCACAACAGTAGCCAATAAGAACCTGAAAATGAAGCCCAATAGCAATGAAATTGAAGCTAATTTTTTGAGTGGTTACTATAATCAGGATGGTAATAATTCGCCTGTGACGGGGGGTGTTGGTACAGAGGAACTAACCGACTTCGCAAATGTTTTTATTGTTAATGTGCCTGTGGATAGTGTAAATGCAGTGTCGCTTTTTATGGGTGTCGATGCTTATACCTCGGCCTCTACCGATAATATTGATAGTAATGTATCTTCTGCCTCATCGCAAGATGCACGCACTTATGGCACTTTGAGTTATACTCGCAAAAACCTGAAACGCGCCGAAAGCTATGGCTTGCGGGCAGGCTTCTCTACCGAGTACGATTACAAGTCATTTTCGGCTGGTTTTGCCCTGAGCAAAGAATGGAATGAAGGTAATACGGAACTGAATTTTACTGGGCAAGCTTTTTTTGATAAATGGAATGGAAAAGATGGTCGAGCTAAACTAATCTATCCTGAACTTTGGTTAGGAACTGCTACTGGTGCTGTTGGGCCGGATAATCCTTATGGATTTGGGGAGCTTAAAAATTCGAACCGCAATTCGTATAACGCGCAGCTTTTTCTGTCGCAAGTGCTCACTACACGCCTACAGGTAGGTATTTCGGCCGAGTTAATTTACATGCGTGGGTTGTTATCTACGCCTTTTCATAGTGTATATTTTGCCGATGGCATTGCTCCTGATGTCTTTTTCGACATTGAGCGGCTTCCTTCATCGCGCTTAAAAATTCCATTAGGTGTTCGCCTCAATTATTTTCCGCTCTCATTCTTAGTGCTGCGTTCCAATTATCGTTATTATACCGACGATTTTGGCATCAATGCACATACCTTTGAGTTCGAAACACCAATAAAGTTCGGTAGTTCGTTTACTGTATCGCCCTTTTATCGCTATCATACGCAAACAGCGTCAAAGTATTTTGCTCCTAAATACCAGCATCTGTCTACGAGCGATTTCTATACCTCCGATTACGATTTATCAGAACTACAATCGCATAAATATGGCGTGGGGTTAAAGTATTATCCAACTTTTGGGCTATTGCGTTCGCAGCCAATTTTCAAGTCGCATGGAGTGTTTATGTTTAAGTATGTAGAGTTGCGCGGTGCTGTTTACGAACGTAGTCCTAGTTTGAAAGCGTATAACATCAGTCTTAACTTAGGTTTTGGTTTTAAATAAGTTATAAAGCAGAATCAGTATGAATAAATACTTATTTTCATTGTTAGCTATGTTTATATCGCTTAGCACTTTGGCTCAAACTATAGGTACATTATCTGTAACAGCCACTACCAGTCAAACCACCAGTCCGAGTTATCAGCAAAAAAATATTGTTGCTTTTTGGATTGAAGATTCGAATGGATCCTTTGTAAAAACCTTGCTAGCTTATGCTAGCGAGCGCAGACAGTATTTAGTAGCTTGGCGCATCAAAACCAACATAGCAGGTTCAGTGTACAACACCACCGATGCTATAACAGCAGCTACTCAAACGAGCCATGGTGCACGCTCTGCCAGTTGGAATGGCAAAAATCGCTCACAAGTGCTTGTTGCTGATGGAACGTACACACTCAAAATGGAAGTAACGGATAATGATGGAGTGGTTCAAAACCTTGCCGCTTTCAATTTTGTAAAAGGTCCATCAGCTCAAACACTTACACCCGCTACTACCAATCGGTTTTCGGGAATAAGTATAAGCTGGACACCCGCCACAACCTCAGTTACAGAGATCAACGATAATCCGCTTTTCAGCGTGTTTCCTACACGGGTACAATCGCAGCTTTTTGTACGAGGTATTCCTATCAAGTCTGTAAATATTTCCGATGTTAATGGTCGATTGCTTTTGCAAACAACCGAACAGTCGATAAATGTAAGCCATTTACCATCAGCTATTT
>JAGNPC010000182.1 GCA_017989795.1 Paludibacter sp.
GGGCACAGCCGTGAAAGATATTTCGGCAGCCGACCTTATAAACGACATTCGTGC
The DNA here is from genome assembly GCA_017989795.1 of Paludibacter sp. Lineage (GTDB taxonomy): Bacteria > Bacteroidota > Bacteroidia > Bacteroidales > Paludibacteraceae > Paludibacter. The sequence goes on from JAGNPC010000182.1 coordinate 55, forward strand.
TTTGGGTAAGAATGCTTATTTTGTGGAAGACCGAACACAGCTTGTGGCTGCACTTCGACCACATTTTACTGGAAATGATGTGCTTCTACTAATGGGTGCTCGCGATCCAAGCCTTGATAGATTTGCAGCTGAAGTTTACGAACAGTTGTAGGTGTTTGTGTGTTTTATTCATAGCAGCACTAAAATGACTTATTAATCTTCTCTCATTTAGAATTATAATTAAAAATGATAAATAGTGCATCTAAATATAATATTTGCAAAAATATTGCGAATATTATATTTAGAGTGAATAAAATCCAAGAATTAGATGTATCTTTGTTGTGGATTAATAGTAAAAACAAAGAATTATGATCAAAGAATTTAGTTTTGGAAATTATCGATCGTTCAAAGAAATCCAATCATTGAACATGACGGCATCAAAAATTAATGAACTTGCCGAAAGTAATACTATTTTACTCAATACAAAGCAAACGTTGCTTAAAAGTAAAGCTATTTATGGGGCAAATGCTAGTGGCAAAAGCAATGTGGTAAAAGCGTTAGTTAGTTTTATTAAAATAATTAAAAACTCAGTCAAAGATGAAAAAATTCTTGATCTGATTGAGAGTTTTAAACTGTCGGAAGATACCGAATTTGAGCCTTCATTTTTTCAATTGATTTTTGAAATTAATAAAATTCAATATCGATATGGTTTTGAAGTTACCGACAACGCAATTCTCAACGAATGGCTTTTTGGTGTGCCCAACGAGCGTGAGGTATGCTATTTCGTGCGAGAAAATAATTTAATCAGTGATATCAGTAAGCTTCATTTTGAGGAAGGTCATAAATTATTGTCAATTTATAACGATAGCGAGGGTGAAAATGAGGTTTTTAGAAGTAATTCTTTGTTTTTATCGGCCGTTGCAGCTATGAATGGTAAATTATCGAAACAAATTGTCAATGCTATTTTTTCAATCACAGTTCTTAGTGGTCTTCAAGATAAACAGTTGTATAATATTTCGGGTACAAACCTAAAAAACGAAGAAACCAGGAATAAAATTACTGATTTCTTAAAAATTGCAGATGTAGGAATCAATTCACTGGATATTATAGATACAAATAATCTTATCGAGAATGATTTAGTGAAAGTGGCACCTGTAGAATACCAAACAAAAAATGAATCAGATAAAAAAATAGGTTCTGTGATTTCGATGCACGATAAATTTAACTCCCAAAAGGAAAAAATAGGTGAAACAAATCTACAATTTTTATCTTCACAGTCTGAAGGTACATTGAAAATGTTTGAAATTAGTTCATTTATTATTAATGCTATTGAGAATGGCGACACATTGGTTATTGATGAGTTTGATGCTCGTTTACATCCATTAATCTCAAAAAAAATTGTCGAATTATTTAATTCGCAAGGAAATAATTATGCTCAATTAATTTTCGTGACGCATGATACTAATTTATTATCAGCAGATTTATTAAGGCGTGATCAAATTGATTTTGTTGAAAAAGATAAATATGGCGAGAGTCATTTGTATTCATTGGTGCAATTTAAAGGTGTTCGAAATTCAGCATCGTTCGAAAAAGATTATATTAATGGAAAATACGGTGCAATTCCTTTCTTAGGAGATTTTAATCAACTTTTTAAAGCCTAAAAAGATGCCTAAGAAACAGTCTTATGTTAAAATGACCGATTTGAAAGGCCAAAAACCTTGGTTGAAGAAAGTCAGCGCATCCGACTATAAAATTGAAACAGTACTTCCAAATAAAACTATTTTAATTGTATGTGAAGGGCAAACCGAAGAGTTGTATTTTAAATCGTTTCTTGTATCAACACTAAAAGTGAAGTTGTTTTCGTTGGGGCAGTCAAAACTGCAGTTGGTCGAAAATGCAAATAAGATTCAGCAAATTGAGCAGTGTGATGAAGTGTGGTGCGTTTTTGATTTGGATATTAACTTAGTGATTGCATTGAACATAATAGCGATAAATACAGTTTCAAAAAAGGTTGCCTGGTTTGTTAGGTTTATTTTAAAACGAAAAAATTAATATAAATAGAAAAAATGAGTACAATTTCTGAAAAATCCATACTGAAAAGTCAGATAGACAAAGGCAGTATGCAGAAAATACGGGAAGATTTACATTCGCTCATCTCTAATTTCAAATCGGTACTTTTCGATTTGAATGAAGAGTCGGTTGCGCAGACCTTGTCGTTGCTAGAGGATTCGATAGCAGAGCATCGTCACGTAGAGACAGAAATTCCCGATGAGAAGTTGATACAAGCTTTGAGTATCTTGTTTCAATTGATGAATTTAGTGGAGGAAAATGCGATAGTTCAATCGCGACGTAAACTCGAAAACCTACTCGGGCCAGCTGCTATACGTGGCTCATGGGGCGAAACTTTTGAGCATTGGGTAAGTAATGGTGCTACCGAAAGTCAAATAGCTGGATTGCTCCCAAGTTTGCAAATCACCCCCGTACTTACAGCTCACCCCACTGAGGCTAAACGTATTTCAATACTGGAACTTCACCGTAAGTTGTATTTATTATTGGTAAAAAAGGAGAATAAAATTTGGACACATTTTGAGAATACAACCATCGATAGCAATATAAAAGTGCTTCTCGAACGCTGGTGGCGAAGTGGTGAGGTATATCTCGAGAAGCCTTCCATTGCTTCGGAGCGCAACAATGTAATGCACTTTTTCTGTAAAATTTTCCCTGATGCGTTGAAAATAAGTGATCAACGATTGAAATATGTTTGGGAATCCTATGGATTTGACAAAAACTTGCTGAATAAACCCGAACAATTTCCACGTATTAAGTTTGGTAGCTGGGTAGGTGGAGATCGCGATGGACACCCTTATGTGACTGCTGAAGTTACTCGTCAGACATTGCAAGAGCACCGAACTGCTGCCTTGGATCTAATTAAAAATGCCTTGGTTGATTTGGTGCGCGACTTTAGTTTTTCGGAAAGCAAAAATGTGATTCCAGCAACTTTAAGTAATGCTATTGATCAGTATAAAATCGTTTTTGGTGTTGATGCGCAACGCGCTATTGCCCGCAATCCTCGTGAGCCATGGCGTCAGTTTTTAAATCTTATTTTGCTAAAGCTTAATAATACGATTCAAGATATAACAGAAAATACAGATGCATATTATCGCAATTCATCAGCCTTGCTTAACGATTTGAAAGTAATTGAAATAAGCCTGGTGGAAGTTGGAGGACAGCAGATTGTGGACGAATGGTTATTTCCTGTACAGCGTTTGGTTCAGTGCTTTGGCTTTCATTTAGCTAAGCTCGATATACGCCAGAATAGCGATTTTCATAACAAAGCAATGGAGCAAATGCTTAAAAAAGCAGGCTTCGAGGATTACGAATACAGCACGTGGAGCGAGGAAAAACGAATTGCATTTATCAGCAATGAATTGAAAAGCAACCGACCATTTGTGGTTAATGGCGAAGAGCTCGAAAACGAAGCACAACAGCTGGTTGACTGCTACAAAACGATAAAGACACACGTTGACAAGTACTGTGTAGAAGGAATTGGATCGTTTATTGTAAGTATGACGCGTGGTTTGAGCGATATTTTACTCGTTCAATTGTTTTTGCGCGAAGTAGGATTGCTACAATATCCATTTCAAGTGGTTCCTCTTTTTGAAACCATAGACGATTTGAAAATATCCGATAAGGTGCTTGATGATTTCTTATCGCATCCTGCTTCAACTAGGGTTCGAAACTCGGAAAATAAAATGCAAGAAGTAATGCTTGGTTACAGCGATAGTAACAAAGATGGAGGGATTATGTCGAGTCGCTGGAATATTTACGAAACCGAGATACGCCTCACCGAAGTAGCAAATAAGCATGGAATTAGTTTACGCTTTTTTCACGGCATTGGAGGTACTATTAGTCGTGGTGGCGGTAAATATCACCGGTTTTTACAGAGCATGCCTTACAAAACCATGAGCGGAGAAATAAAATTAACCGTGCAAGGTGAAGCGATAGCACAACAGTTTGCCAACCCGCTCAATGCTGTTTTTAATCTCGAAATGCTACTAGCTGGAACGGCTCTGCAAACCGAGTATAAAATGCTCAGCAAAGAACCACCAGCATACCCAATAAAAGCAGTTGAGAAATTATCAAATATATCGCTGGCTAAGTATCAGGAGCTTATTTTACATCCCGATTTTATTCGTTTTTATAGCGAGGTAACGCCCATTGATGTGCTTGAACAGAGCAAGATAGGTTCGCGTCCGGCACGCCGCACAGGCAAACGTAGTCTGGCCGATTTAAGAGCCATCCCTTGGGTTTTTAGTTGGAAGCAGAGTCGCTTTAATATCACGGGTTGGTATGGTATAGGTACCGCACTACGTACGTTACGCGAAGAACATCCCGATATGTATGCTCAAATAGCAGCTTATGCCGAAGAATGGCCGTTTTTGAGATATAACCTAATACAGGTTGAAACGAACTTAATAAACTCAGATTACGACATGATGCATGAATATGCATCGCTTATAACGGATGAAAAACTTCGAGAAACGATGGTTTCGTGCATTTTGAAAGAGCACCAGGAAGGATTGACTGAAATAGCCAACTTGTTAGGCAAAAATATTGAAACACGTCGTGCTACCTTGCTTTACAATGTGCGTTCGCGTAAAAGTCCGCTCGATGCATTGCACAAGCTACAAATAGCTAAACTCAAAGAATGGAGACAGATACGAGAGCTCGATCCCGAAAAGGGCGATCAAGTGTTAGTACAACTATTAATGATTACATCGGCAATTTCGGGTGGTTTAAAAGCCACTGGGTGATGCGCAAAGATGGCTGGAATGTGCTCTGAGAGGTGTTTCAGCCATTTTTCTTTTGTTGAATCTTGCTTGTTATGTACA